>NZ_JBQCJW010000097.1:0-511 GCF_051967575.1 Solibacillus silvestris | reverse complement strand
CTTACCTCCAGTCAAGTGTTTTTAATTAAATTTATGCGAAGAAATTAATTTGTTTTAGCTGGGAGGGGTACCCCTCCCAGCTAAAACAAATTTGCGCATGCCAAATAGACCTGACGAATTTTATTTTTTTCGCAAGGTCAGTTATGTTATATTTAAATCAGCTATTTACGATTTAGCTGTTGCTGTCTCGTAATCATATGGCAAATTGTGTTGGATAAGGTGAAACGTCACTTTCAGGAACTTATTCATACACGCAATAACCGCAACCTTATGGGGTTTTCCTTGAGGTTGCTTTTTTAAATAATCGTAATATTCCACTAAATGGTTGTCCGTTTTTTTCCTCAATGAAATCATCGACATTATCATGAAAAATAGGATTTTCCTCAGTTTTTTATTTCCACGCTTATTTATCCGGTCTTGATATTGTAATTTGCCTGATTGATAAGTTTGTACATCTATGCCCACATAGGCATTCAACTGTTTATTATTTTTGAAACGACGGATATCTCCT
>NZ_JBQCJW010000096.1:0-513 GCF_051967575.1 Solibacillus silvestris | reverse complement strand
CACCTTACGGTTTTGCAGAGACCTGTGTTTTTGCTAAACAGTCGCCTGGGCCTATTCACTGCGGCTTCTCTAGGCTATTCACCCAAAGAAGCACCCCTTCTCCCGAAGTTACGGGGTCATTTTGCCGAGTTCCTTAACGAGAGTTCTCTCGCACACCTTAGGATTCTCTCCTCGACTACCTGTGTCGGTTTGCGGTACGGGCACCTCTCACCTCGATAGAGGCTTTTCTTGGCAGTGTGAAATCAGGAACTTCGCTCCTACGAGCTCGTCATCACAGCTCAACGTTACAGTATGCGGATTTGCCTGCATACACGCCTTACTGCTTGAACACGCGCAACCAACGGCGTGCTTACCCTATCCTACTGCGTCCCCCCATTTCTCAAACGGTGAGGAGGTGGTACAGGAATATCAACCTGTTGTCCATCGCCTACGCCTGTCGGCCTCGGCTTAGGTCCCGACTAACCCTGAGCGGACGAGCCTTCCTCAGGAAACCTTAGTCATACGGTGCATGGG
>NZ_JBQCJW010000095.1:0-557 GCF_051967575.1 Solibacillus silvestris | reverse complement strand
TAGAAAAGATGGGCATTCAAAGCTCGTATTCTAGACCACGTGTCAGCAATGATAATCCGTTTTCAGAAGCGATGTTTCGGACGTTGAAATACCGTCCAGAATATCCAAGAAAGGGCTTTGAAACGTTAGAAACTGCACGTATTTGGGCAGCTAAATTTGTCCACTGGTACAACGAAATTCACTTACATAGCGCTCTAAAATTTGTGACACCGGTTCAGTGCCATACAGGCGAACATCTTGAGATTTTAGCCAAGCGAAAAGTAGTATACGAAGAAGCCAAACAGAGGAATCCAGAGCGTTGGTCACGCGATACACGCAACTGGTCAGCACAGGAAAAAGTAGAACTAAACCCGATGAAAGAGCGTTTGGGGGAATAAAAAACCCCTCGTTTACCTGTTGATTTTCAATGGAAGTACGCTTTTTCTTCCATTGAAGATCAACAGGCCATCAAGCGCAGCGCGATAGCTTCGTTTGAACTGGGGATTTTAATAGAACAGATTTTGATTTTGATAGAAAAGTTAAGTAGCTTGATGCGACAACTATATTGACAAACACCG
>NZ_JBQCJW010000094.1:0-591 GCF_051967575.1 Solibacillus silvestris | reverse complement strand
ATTAAAAAAAGGACGCTCTTCTGATAAAATAATGTTTACCACAACAAAAATAATAGCAGAAAGAAGTGTCCTTATGTTTAAAGAGTATAACATGAATCAATTAATTTTGCCGTTAGATTTAGAAATGAAATTACAAAAAAATGATCTTGCCTTTTCGATTCATCATTTAGTTGAAAGCATTCCGAATGAAGCTTTCGCTCCTTTTGTTCACCGTACGGGGTGTCCGTCCTATCATCCACGTATGATGTTGAAGCTAATTTTATGCGGCTATACACAATCCACTTTTTCAGGACGTCGAATAGAAGACCTCACAAAAGACAGTATTCGAATGATGTGGCTTGCACAAGGGTATGAACCGAGTTATCGAACAATTAATCGATTCCGTGTTCACCCAGATATGCAAGAATTAATTCGCCAATGTTTTGTCCAATTTCGCTGTCAACTCGTAGAAGAAAAATTAATTAATGAAGAAGCTATTTTCATTGATGGTACCAAGATTGAAGCGAATGCGAATAAGTTTACGTTTGTCTGGAAAAAGTCTGTTGAACGGTACCACAAAAACTTACTGGAAAAGTCAAATACGTTGTACGA
>NZ_JBQCJW010000093.1:0-623 GCF_051967575.1 Solibacillus silvestris | reverse complement strand
AGGGCGTTCCGTTTGCCTTGATTTCCTTAATTTGGGCAGACGGGGGCCTTAACCCGTTTTTCGCATTTTTTGAAACGGTAAAAGGGCTTGATTGGTTCTGTCAATTTATTTACCATAATTTTCAGGTTTATAACCATGGCGGTCAGTTTGGCTGAAACCCTTAATCTCTCTCTTCCTCTGGTTCTAGGTTTTCTTAGTCCCTGATGGTTCGCCGCTTCATTGTTCGTTCTTTCTACCCTGTACCTCGTTCTTAATGCCAGCCTGCCCGCTTCGGATTGATTGTAGGATCTTCCCTGTTCCATGATTTCATAGTAATCGCTGATAAAGACAGTCCGGCCTTTTTTATTGGTCGTGCATTGTTCAAAAAGTGGGCAGGATGTACACGTTTTCCCATCGAATTTAAATTGGTACCCGCGGCTCGGATTATTCCGCACTTTCTGAGCAGTCGAATAGCCTTGGGGACAAGTGACTTCATCCAAATTTGCATCATAAATAAACCAGTCGCTTTCCAGCAATCCAGTCGGGTTCGCATATTTTTGGATAGGGGCCGTCAGTAAAATTCCCTTCTCTTGTATTCTCTCGCGGTTTTCCCCTGTGCCATAGGCCGTATCGCCGACAAGCTG
>NZ_JBQCJW010000092.1:0-732 GCF_051967575.1 Solibacillus silvestris | reverse complement strand
AATAAAAACCACCAGTTGAACTGGTGGTTTTCTCTGCGCGTGAAACGCTGGATTACTGGCCCACGTCTAAAGACGCTCTGAAAGGTCTGCCAACCGCACTACGTTTCCGACCACCGCTAAAGCGGTTTATTTATTTTTTTCTTCGATTGATTTCTTCTCCTGTGAATGGGTCAATGAACTCTTTCATCGTCATTTGATCCTCCACATAATCTTCTTGCAATTGATTTTTTATATATTCTTGAATGACTTTTCTGTTTCTGCCTACTGTATCCACATAATATCCTCGGCACCAAAATTTTCGATTCCCATATTTATATTTCAAATTGGCATGTCGATCGAATATCATCAGGCTACTCTTTCCTTTGAGATAGCCAACAAACGCTGAGACACTGAGCTTCGGGGGTATACTCACTAACATATGTATATGATCAGGACATGCTGTTGCTTCAATAATTTCTACGCCCTTTCTTTCACAAAGCTGACGTAGTATTTTTCCGATATCCGCTTTTATTTTCCCATAGATTATTCTTCTTCTATATTTGGGCGCAAAAACTATATGATACTTACAATTCCATGTTGTATGTGCTAAACTTTTATTATCCATTATTGGAACTCCTTTCGTACGTAGTCGGTTGACCAGACCTGATTTTATTGTACGACTGGAGTATTTTTTTTGTCCATAGCTAAAAGCTTTTTAGAACCCCCCGCATAGCAGGGGGTTTTCGTTTTCAA
>NZ_JBQCJW010000091.1:0-790 GCF_051967575.1 Solibacillus silvestris | reverse complement strand
GTGGTCTAGAATACGAGCTTTGAATGCCCATCTTTTCTAAAAAGCCTTGGAATGTCGCTGCTTTCATCGGACTTCCATTGTCGGAGTGAAGCACTAATGGCGCCCCTTGGATTTTTTCATTTAAGGTGGCTTTTTGCACTAATTGCTCGGCGTATTTTGCTTCTTCCGTTTCCCAAACTTCCCAACCAACCACTTTACGACTGAATAAATCAATGATCAAATACAATCGATAATACATGCCTTTAATCGGTCCTGCCAACCAGGTAATATCCCATGTCCACACTTCATTTGGTGACTTTGCGAGATGACTTTCTGGGATTCGTTTCGTTGGCTTTTTACTGAAACCTCGGTGATTTTGCATTTTTTCTTCTCGTAATACTCGGTAAAATGTAGACTCGGATGCGATATAAGTGCCTTGGTCGGCTAGCTTTGGCACAATTTGTGTAGGCGGTAAATCAGCGAATTCATCCTGTTTTACAACCGTTAAAATTTCTGCTCGTTCTTCTTCAGATAATTTATTTTTCGGTGCAGAACGCCTCGTTACTGGGCGTTGATCCACCTTTACTTGACCTTCCTCAATCCAACGTTGATAGGTTCTTACGCTAATATGCAACTCTTCACAGGCTTTCGCCAATCGCGCACCATTTTGATTCGCTTCTTGAATCAATTCCACTGCTAGTTTGCGATTTGACGGCTCAATCATTCTTCCTCTTCGTCCCCCCAAATCGCTTGGGCCTTTTTTCGCAGTAAGAGGAGGGCTGCTGCTTCTGCGAGTGCCTTTTCTTTCTTC
>NZ_JBQCJW010000090.1:0-932 GCF_051967575.1 Solibacillus silvestris | reverse complement strand
GGAACAAAAGCTAAGTACGCCACGTCCTGTGGCAACGCTTTTGTGACCAACATCGTGTTGGCCTCGTGCCCGCGGAAACATACTAACATTAGTAGTGCAGACCATGGCCATGGTTTGTGCTACTATTTTTTTGTAGAAGTGAAGGAAAGTCGCTCGGACGCTGGAATCTTAGAATTCGTATAAGGAAACCGACTTACTTCACACCCTTGTTTGAATCAGTTTAGTATGTTGGATCCTGAGAGATCGTGTATAAGAAAATGGAATCGACGAGGCACTGTGAAGACTTCTATTATGGCTATTTAAAGGAGGACTTAATTTGAAACATGTAATGGCATTTGATGTAAGTATGGGAAAAAGCACAATGGTTATTTATGACTGCTTTGGACAATGTGAATTTGAAGGGGAAATTGAACATACGTCTGTTGATTTTGATAAGCTTAGGGATCAATTACAACATCTAACTAAGCAAGATGGGCAACAACCGGAAATTATTTTTGAAGCGACAGGTGTTTATTCCCAGAGTTTAGAAAGATTTTTCCAGGAAAACAACTATGATTATTATCGCGTGAATCCCCTCGAGGCCAAGATACAGACAGCTTCCATGCGTCGACAAAAGACAGATATCAGTGATGCACATGAACTCGCTAAATCACACTTCAGATTTGAACGCAGAAAGACGTATATTCAAGATGAATACTATCAACAGATGCGCGCATTAAATCGTTATTATGATGAAGTCATCGATGAAATCCAATTTCTGTTTAACCGGATGCATGCACTAATTCAGTTAAGTTTCCCACAGTTTGAAAAGGTCTTTTCGAAAAGTTCGATTTTATTTTTGAATATGATCCAACACTATCCACACCCTGATTTAGTGAAAGAATGTTCTCCCACTTCCATAGGGGAGAAGATTCGTGAAGCAACAGGAAAAA
>NZ_JBQCJW010000089.1:0-954 GCF_051967575.1 Solibacillus silvestris | reverse complement strand
ATCCACACAAAAAGTCGAAATGGCGTCATGCTATTTCGACTTTTTCATGTTTTATGTAGACAACAGGAGAACGGCTACGCTCTCAGCACATATTTTCGTAAATTTACGGCCATTAATGCGAGGCCGATTTCATTTTCAACCTTCGATTTTCCACGAACAGAAAATCGAGTGAAACCTAAATTAGCTTTCAGAAATCCAAAAACTGGTTCCACGTCAATTTTCCGCTGACGATACAGATTCCCAGCTTTTTCTTCTGAAAGCTTCGTTCGTACATATTCTTTTTGCTGCTCCCAATTTTCATTCACCATTAATTTACGGTGATTTCCTTCCTGGGCTTTCGTACATTTTTCTCGAAGTGGACATCCGGTGCAGTTTTCACATTCATACACGTTAAATTTTCGAATAAAACCATTCGCATCTTTTCGCTCAGATTCGTATCGGAATGTTAATTTCTGCTCGTTTGGACAAGTGTACGTATTCATCTCTTCATCGTATGCCCAATTGCTTGTTTTGAATGGGTCACTTTTGTATTTCTTTGATTGTTCTTTTCGATAGTTGTTGTACGTAATCACTGCTTCTCGTTTACGCGTTTCTAAAATATCCTGGTAATTTGGTTCGCTCCCGTAACCTGCGTCTGCGACAATATACTTCGGTAACTCAAAATACTGTGCCTCAATTTGATTTAAAAATGGTGTTAATGTTTTTGTATCTGTTGGATTCGCGTAAATCCCATAAGCGAGTGCGAATTGGCCTTCTGTCGCGATTTGAAGATTATAACCAGCTTTTAATTGCCCATTTTGCATGTAATCATCTTTCATTCTCATAAACGTAGCGTCATGATCTGTTTTGGCATAGCTTTGCGTGTACCGAAAATCTCAAAATCCTGCTCATATTTTTGTTTACGCGTGATCCATTCATACACTTGTTTCACCATTTGTTTCGGTGTTTTTCGTT
>NZ_JBQCJW010000088.1:0-994 GCF_051967575.1 Solibacillus silvestris | reverse complement strand
GAGACTGTCGATTAACTCAAGTAAATTTGTATTTCCACGTGATTTTTTTGATTCTTAATTTATTGTCTGTTTTATTTCATAATAATAGGTAAAATTAGGATAGAACTTATGGATGGAGTGACGAGGATGGCGCAGATTAAATATAAAACTTTCGGGCAATTAACACTCTCAGATTATGAGGTTTTCTCTTCGGTACCGGAACATCCCTTCTGGAGCCGTGTCGAACAGGTGGTTGATTTTTCTTTTGCAGATCAGCTCTGTGCACCTTTGTATTCTCCAAATGGTCAGCGCCCTTATTCTCCATCCTTGAAATTAAAAATTCATTTTGCGCAGCGTTACCACAATTATTCGGATCGTGAAATGGAAGAGGCAATCCTTTATCATCTCCACTTAAAACGTTTTTTAGGTGTCCCTGTCGCTTTTACCGGATTTGATCATAGTACCCTGGGACTTGATCGGGACCGGATGGGTGCGGCTCTTTTTGATGCGTGCCACCACCATATTCTTTCCCAGGCATTGGCGAAGGGGCTATGGGGAAAAGAAAATGATCGCTGGCTAATTGATTCCTTTCACACCTATGCGAATATTGCGAAGGTAGGAGCCTATCGCCTGATCCAACAGGGAATCCTTCAAATTCTGCAGCACATTAAACGTTCCTATCCGAAACTTTCTGCTTTTCTCCTGCAGAAATGCGGGCTCAAAAGCTTTTTGAAACGATTGTCAGACCGGGCAACGGAAAAGGAACGGCTGTTGTTATTTAGCCGTTTAGTAGTGGAAGCCTACAGTTTGCTTCACTGGCTGGAAAGCGAAAAGACAAACCCGCTCTTCTGGACATGGGATAATCCCAAACAACAGCTTCGTTGCTTAGAGCTGCAGGCAATTCTCTATCAGATTTTACAGGAAAACACAAAATTGAAGGATCCGGATGAATCCGGAAGCGCCGGGCAGGAACCGCCCCAATACCAGGAGCTATCTAAAAAAGAAAAGCCGCAAA
>NZ_JBQCJW010000087.1:0-1017 GCF_051967575.1 Solibacillus silvestris | reverse complement strand
TCGGCCTCGGCTTAGGTCCCGACTAACCCTGAGCGGACGAGCCTTCCTCAGGAAACCTTAGTCATACGGTGCATGGGATTCTCACCCATGTTTCGCTACTCATACCGGCATTCTCACTTCTAATCGCTCCACCAGTCCTTCCGGTCTGGCTTCAACGCCATTAGAACGCTCTCCTACCACGCATACCAACGGTATGCATCCACAGCTTCGGTGAATCGTTTAGCCCCGATACATTTTCGGCGCAGCGTCACTCGACCAGTGAGCTATTACGCACTCTTTAAATGATGGCTGCTTCTAAGCCAACATCCTGGTTGTCTAAGCAACGCCACATCCTTTTCCACTTAACGATTACTTGGGGACCTTAGCTGGTGGTCTGGGCTGTTTCCCTCTTGACTACGGATCTTATCACTCGCAGTCTGACTCCCGTGTATAAATATCCGGCATTCGGAGTTTGTCTGAATTCGGTAAAGCGAGATGCCCCCCTAGTCCAAACAGTGCTCTACCTCCGGTATTCTCAATCACGAGGCTAGCCCTAAAGCTATTTCGGAGAGAACCAGCTATCTCCAGGTTCGATTGGAATTTCTCCGCTACCCACACCTCATCCCCGCACTTTTCAACGTGCGTGGGTTCGGGCCTCCAGTGAGTGTTACCTCACCTTCACCCTGGACATGGGTAGATCACCTGGTTTCGGGTCTACGACCACGTACTAATTCGCCCTATTCAGACTCGCTTTCGCTGCGGCTCCGTCTTCTCGACTTAACCTCGCACGTAATCGTAACTCGCCGGTTCATTCTACAAAAGGCACGCTATCACCCATTAACGGGCTCTAACTACTTGTAGGCACACGGTTTCAGGATCTCTTTCACTCCCCTTCCGGGGTGCTTTTCACCTTTCCCTCACGGTACTGGTTCACTATCGGTCACTAGGTAGTATTTAGCCTTGGGAGATGGTCCTCCCGGATTCCGACGGAATTTCACGTGTTCCGCCGTACTCAGGATCCACTCTGGAGGGAATGAA
>NZ_JBQCJW010000085.1:0-1203 GCF_051967575.1 Solibacillus silvestris | reverse complement strand
ATCCGCATCCATCGTTCCTATATTATTAATATTTATTATATAAAAAAAATTTCACGCGATTTTGCATCTAATTTTATTGTCCAACTTAAAGAAGGCACTGAATTACCTGTCAGTCAGTCCTATATAAATCATTTACGTTCTGTTTTAGAGTTTTAATTATTTTAGTATATTTGCTCGGTGTTCTCATATTAAAAGATATGCTCCATACATTGGCAGGAGATAATAATATAATGTTCCCGAGCTCTTGTGAAAAAGATAGAAGCTGCTGTAGATGTATTGTGGAAGACTTTAAAAGAGATGGATACTTTCAATTATTATTATATTTTGGAGTAACTGAAGGAGCTTTATTTTATTGTTTATATTGATGCTGTTTTTTTTATCGCAAATATTTATTAAACAAGTTCGTTATAGGGATTTCTGGTTTGTTTTAGTAAATTCCTGTTCCCCCTTGTACCAATTATAATATTTAATTAAAAGCATCAACTATTATATTATTTCGGAACAGTCTAAATGAATCAGAGGCACATTAGGGGATTTCTAATACATTCAGAAACCTACTTACATATTTTTATTTGTTCTAATAAAACTCTCTTTTCTCCCGTACTACTATTCATGAAGAAGAACAAAAAGGCTAAAGCAACCGTCCAACTCCAGGGCATTAACGTTGTAGCTATTTATTATGATTCCAATGATTCATGTTGCATAAGCCGCAAATATTGAGGGATTCAACGTAAAAGTATACGCTCCATTACTTCTACGCAAAGCGAATGAAATAGCCGGGGAATGGTGTGGTTGTCTGGACGGGGATAACAATTTCCCACAAACTTGCCAACACTACAAAAATTTACAGTTTCCTAGACAAGAACAAAAACGCTAAACCGCCTCTTCAACTCCGACAGACATTGGAGGACCCGACGCAAACGTAAACGTTCCACCACTTTTGCAGCGGGCGCTGAAGGTCTGTCTTTTTAATTTTGGGCTTTCATTTCAATTAACAGTTTTTTACGGGTACAACTGCCAGTCTCGTTTCTTCAGTTAATATGTCTGTCTATTTTATTTGCCAGCTGAAAATCCCCGAGGAAATATAAGCAAATTTTCAGCGAAGTGGCTAGATGGCTAAAAAAGAGGCAGATTCCCGCAACTGGGATGAAGAGGGATCCGCTATTAACGGGGGCGGTCCGTTTAAATGCCTCTTTAAGAAAT
>NZ_JBQCJW010000084.1:0-1206 GCF_051967575.1 Solibacillus silvestris | reverse complement strand
AATTTTTCCGGTTATCCAAAGAAAAATACTCCATTTTCATGTTTTTTAGGTCAATAGGCGGAATTTCTCCGTCTATTTCTTAAAGAGGCATTTAAACGGACCGCCCCCGTTAATAGCGGATCCCTCTTCATCCCAGTTGCGGGAATCTGCCCCTTTTTTAGCCATCTAGCCACTTCGCTGAAAATATGCTTAAATTTCCTCGGGGATTTTCAGCTGGCGAATAAAATAGACAGACACATTTACTGAAGAAACGGGACTGGCAGTTGTGCCCGTAAAAGATCTTCAGCGCCCTCTGCAAAAGTGGTGGAACGTTTACTTTTGCAGCGGGTTCTCCAATGTCTGTCAGAGTTGAACGGGTGGTTTAGCGCTTTTGTTCTTGTCGAAGAAATTATAGATGATGGCATTATGGGCCCCTTTGCAAAAAAGAGGTATTCTCCTCTAGTCAAACCGCGCCAAATCCTTGGCGGTTTCAATATTTTCGTACAAAGGTGGCGGAGTGTTTGCTTTTGCGCAGGGCTCACGCAATGAAACACATTAGTATCTTATTATATCGTCGCAGTGTTTATGATCCTTCTGAATAGCACAGGCCTTTTAGCACTTTTGTTTATTGTATGGAAAACTTACTATCCATCGATGCAGAATAAATTTGAGAAACAGGAGTAACTTTATCGTTGGTCAAACAAAACTGTAAAATGAATTTCAACAATAGAGAATAATATCAAGAAGAAGTGAGAAAAGCTTGAGGGCAAAAATACTTGTTGCAGGTGAGCGCCACAGAAAATTCCATAGTCGATATTGAGATTGAAAACTCCAAAACCCAACTGAATTAATATTCCGAATTATCTTATTTTTGTTAGAATCTTGACAGTTGGAGATGACGTTGTTAACCTTACAATAATATTCTTTTATAATAGGAGGCATTCTTAAAAATGTGGGAAACGAAATTTGCTAAAGAAGGTTTAACATTTGATGATGTATTATTAGTACCAGCACATTCTGAAGTATTACCAAAGGATGTTAATTTGTCAGTAAACTTAACTGATAACATTAAGTTAAACATTCCAATGATTTCTGCAGGTATGGATACTGTAACAGAAGCGAAAATGGCAATTGCAATGGCTCGTCAAGGCCGGTGTTTGTCAATATAGTTGTCGCATCAAGCTACTTAACTTTTCTATCAAAATCAAAATCTGTTCTATTAAAATC
>NZ_JBQCJW010000083.1:0-1353 GCF_051967575.1 Solibacillus silvestris | reverse complement strand
CTTTCCATTCGTTTTTGAATGGAAGGTGCCTTATTTCTTTCTTTTTTCCTACTCTTTTTCACTCAGTAGTTTGAGTATCCGTTTCAGATTGACCGCAAAGATCGTCGTGGCTCCTTGAATTTCCATGCCAAATAAACCCGCCGATTTTGCTGTTTTAAAGCCGTGTGGGTTCTTTAATTCACTATTTTTCGCTTCGATTTTATAGCGTTTGCTGGCAAGTGCTTTGAATTCGGCTGTTTCCTGGAATGCTGCTTGTTCTTGATGTGTATCGGATTGAATCGTTACACTATACGTTTTACTTTTCGCACCTTCCTTATAACAGCCCTCTCGCATCGGGCAAACTTTACATTTTTCAATATCAAAATGAAACGTTAAACTTTGATTCAGGGTTTTCCTGCCCGTACGTCTTTTGTGAGTTGCCATGTGCCCCGCTGGACAAACAAACATGCCCGCATCCTTGTTATAATCAAATTCAATTTTCCGTTGTCCGCTGCCATTTGTGATCACTGGATTTAACTTTGAAATTAACTGAAACTGCTCCGATTTTGCATACACTAAATTCTCTTTCCAGGAATAGGCGGCATCACCAATCACCGTGTCAATTTCCATGCCGGCAGCTCTACTTTTCTCTACCAACTCTTGTAAATAGTGCCCATCACTTTTTTCACCCGTCGTCACAACCGCTGCTGTAATAATACGTTCATCACTCATCGCAATATGCGTTTTAAAACCAAAGAAAGAAGACTCTGCTGACTTATGCCCAACACGTGCATCCGGATCATTTGAATAGCTTAAATGATTCTCATAATCATCCATCACTTCTTTTAAAACATTTAATTTTTCTTTCACAGCCGGGATTTGTGCAACCTTTGATTGTGTTTCGACTACTTCAACTACTTGACGACAGTATTCTAATTCTTCTGTGACTTCATTTGACGCAGGCTTCTCAGGGAATTTTCCGACCATGTTTTCGTCTAGTTGATACACGGCTTTACGTACATTTTTGGATTTTTCCTGTAAAAATTCTTTGGGCGTTTTCTGGTTATATCGCGCTTTTGTATGGGTAGCGTCGACAATCACCATTTTACTAAGGAGTAGTCCTTTCTCTAAAGCAATTTCAACGGTTTTCTGAATCAGTAAATCTAATAAATTCATATCTTGAAGACGGAGTCGACGGAATTTTGTCAGGGAACTGGAGTCGATCACTTCCTCTTCTGGTGCCATATCTAAAAAATATTTAAAGGACATATCAAATTTTGAACGTTCGATAAGGTCGGCATCCGACAGGTCATGAATCGCTTTTAACAGTAAATATTTAAACATGCGAATCGGTGGAATCGCGTTACGGCCATT
>NZ_JBQCJW010000082.1:0-1406 GCF_051967575.1 Solibacillus silvestris | reverse complement strand
TGGATGTAATATAGAGTCATGGACATAATCGAGCTAAGTTAGTAAAATAACTTATATGAGAGGACGTGTCCGACATGAGTCAAAAAAAGTATAATCAAGAGTTCAAACAAACAGTGGTGGAGCTTTATCGCTCTGGTACTTCGGTCAATCAACTATCAAGCGAATATGGTATATCAGAGGTAACAATTTATAAATGGATTAAACTCCATTCTCCGATTGAAGGGACAAATGAGTTAACCGCAGCGGAAGTCACTGCGATCCAAAAGGAAAATCTACGCTTGAAGCAAGAGGTAGAAATCTTAAAAAAGGCTATGACCATATTCGCGCAAAAATAGACGACCAGGAACTCATCGATCACATTAAAAAAGAAAGCGAGCATCAGCCTGTTCAACTGATGTGTCGCGTATTAAAGATGCCTAAAAGTACGTATTATCAATCGTTTCATAAGAAGCCAAACAGCTATCATGTCGCCAACGAGAAGCTTTTAGTGCGCATTCGTGCCATTCACGCAGACAGTGGTGGACGGTACGGGGCACCAAAAATCTTCGCCCTCTTAAAGCAGGAAGGTTATACAGGCAGTATTGATCGCGTTCAGCGCATTATGAAACAAGCAGGCATCCGTTCGAACATCGTAAAAAAGTACAAACCGACTTCATCTAGTGGTCACGTGGAAGAACGTGAAAATTTACTAGAACAGGACTTTACAACCGAAACCATCAATGAAAAATGGGTGGCGGATATTACGTATATTCACACAGTTCAAGATGGCTGGTGCTATTTGGCGTCGGTACAAGATTTACACACGAAAAAAATTGTCGGCTATAAATTTGGTCGCCGGATGACGGTGGACCTTGTTTTAGACGCGCTCGAAAACGCCGTGAAGGCCCAACAGCCCGCATCAGGCTTAATTTTGCATACCGATTTAGGGACGCAATATACAAGTGAGGATTTTCGAAAAAAGCTAGAACAGCATGGCATCACACCTTCTTACAGCCGTAAAGGTTGTCCGTATGATAATGCGTGCATTGAATCCTTTCATGCGACCTTGAAAAAAGAAGAAGTGTACCGCACACGCTATGCCAATTTCGAAACCGCTCGTATCGCGTTATTCCGTTACATTGAAGGCTGGTACAACCGCAAGCGAATTCATGGCAGCATTGGCTATTTATCGCCCGATGCCTTTGAAAAAATTTGTCGTGCCGCAGCGTAAACGTGGGTGATAGAAATCCCCACCCCCAACATTTTTGTTTGGCAACATCCGTATCTTTTGCGCTCTACATCCCAAGTAGGCGGTCAAAGGCTCTTTTCACTTTGACGGGCTACTTGGGATGTGGAACAATCCGTTCGGGATGTTGCCCCAAGAAAAAACTTAGGCAGAATGTGTCCGAAAATTTGACGTAGATCCA
>NZ_JBQCJW010000080.1:0-1488 GCF_051967575.1 Solibacillus silvestris | reverse complement strand
ACATAAGGACACTTCTTTCTGCTATTATTTTTGTTGTGGTAAACATTATTTTATCAGAAGAGCGTCCTTTTTTTAATGTCTAAAATCAAAACCCCTGGAATTTTACTGTTCGTAAAATTCCAGGGGTTTTTCAATTCAAAGGCGGGTTTTGTCCCAGCCTCTTTCTTACGATTAGTCAAGTGTATTTCTTTATTTTCTTTTCATTATTTGATTTAGATTGAGTGGGGAGGGGTACCCCACTCAATCTAAATTTCCGAATGCCAAAGAAACCTAACGATTTTTATTTTTTTCGAAAGGTTAATATGATATAGTTTTATTTAGGTGATTACGATTTCTGAGCTGGTAGTGCGGACTCATAATCGTAAAGAATGTCACGCGTCAATAACTGAAATGTCACTTTCAGAAACTTATTGATGTAGGCGATGATTGCAACCTTATGAGGCTTCCTCTGAGGTTGCTTTTTTTATTTGTAGTAATAGTCCACAAAATGATTGAGCTTTCCTTTAGCCTTAAGCATTGCACAGATCATGAAATATAAAATCTTTCGCAGATGTTTGTTCCCTCGTTTATTTATACGATCCCTATAGTGTGTATTGCCGGACTGGTATCGCATGATATTGATGCCTGCGTAAGCGTTCAGCTGTTTCGCATTTTGAAAGCGGCGAATGTCCCCGATTTCCCCAATTAATCGGCATGCGGTTGATTCACCTATACCCGGGATTGAGCGGTAGACAAGATATTCTTTTCTCCCTTTCGATAACTCTACCATTTGTTTCACTAGCTCATCCTTCTTCTCCATTAAATCGGCAATGCGGGTTGCGTAATCACGTACCTGATCGCATCGGATATCATTCGGTTTAATGGCGGGATAGCAATTTTTTGCTGCTTCCATTAAAACGGCTGCTTTTGCTTCAGCCCGTGTTACCGAAAGATTCTTTCTTGTATTGGCTTTTAAGCGATTTTTAATGATGGTTTTAGAATGATCCAGTAAAAGGGTAAGATGCGGATAAAGCTGCACAATATTTAGAAACAGCGCTGAACTCGGTGTAATGAGCTTTTCTAATTCCGGGAAACTAAGATGTAAAATCGAATGCATTCGGCTTTTCAGTAAAATCATTTCTTCATCAATTTCATCGTAATAACGCGTTATAGCGTGCATCTGTTTATAATAATCATCCTGAATATATGTAGTTTCGCGTTCCATTTTGAAATGGGTTTTCGCCAGTTCATGAGCATCACTGATATCGGTTTTATTTCGACGCATCTTCGCCATCTGTAAATTCGCTTCAAGCGGATTCATGTGGCAGTATGCATAGCCATAATCTTTTAAAAACGCTTCGACAGTTTTTGAATAGACACCGGTCGCTTCAAATACAATGTCTGGCACTTGTCCATCTAGTTTGGTGATTTCTTGTAACCGTCAAGTAGTTTTGGACACTTTCTGCCCATTAAATTTGAACACTTTTCTCTTAAAATAATGTCTGTCGA
>NZ_JBQCJW010000079.1:0-1536 GCF_051967575.1 Solibacillus silvestris | reverse complement strand
TAACTCAAACTTCGCACATAAATAATTAGGTTCAATAGTTGATGCTATTTGGTTCTTCTCGATTTCAATAAGAACCTTGACATACTTTTTTAGATACAAAAAACACCTCATTCTTTGGTATAGTGGATTTGTCGAGAATACACTACCAAACAGAAGAGGTGCTTCCATTATGATAGAGCATAATGACCAAAATAATCAACTACCAAAAGAATTAAAATCTGTGTTTCGTGAATTAGAGATCGTGAAACATCTTCGAAAAGCCGGTATTACTAAGAAGTTTGGCTTTACAACTTCCTATTTGTTTCAACTTGTTTTTTGTTTAATCTTTCATCATAAGAGTTGGTTCACCCTTTTAAATTCAAAGAAGGGAGACCGTTACCCTGCAAAGGACTCTGTTTATCGTTTCATGAATCATTCCAAGTTTGCATGGCGTCGCTTTTTAACGTATTTTAGTGTGCATGCCATTCAAAAGGTCGATCAACTGACGGATGTAACGCGTCCAAAAGTGTTGATCATTGACGATTCTATGTTTGATCGGAATCGGAGTAAAAAGGTAGAACTTCTTGCGCGTTGTATGGATCATTCATCTTTAACGAAACGCTTCTATAAAGGATTTCGTATGCTTACTTTGGGTTGGTCGGATGGCTTTACATTTATGCCGCTTGACTTCACGTTACTGAGTTCAAAAAATGCACAAATTAATGGGATTTCCGAGAATATTGACAAGCGTTCTTCCGGCTATAAACGACGTGTAGAAGCGTTGGAATCTGCTCCTACCGTTATTCCCAGTATGCTTGAAAGAGCATTACAAGCAGGTGTTTCCGCTGATTATGTGTTAATGGATACATGGTTTACGCAACAACCTCTTATTCAATCCATCGTTGAACTCGATCTTGACGTCATTGGCATGGTGAAGGCAACGAATCAACGCTATTTGGTGAACGATCAAAGGCTATCTCTGAAAGAACTATACAAAGTTGCCACACCTGTTTCTGGCAAGAAAGGCATCATGCGATCGACTCAAACTACTATGGCAAATGGCATTCAAGTAAAGGTCGTGTTTATTCAAAACCGCAATAAAAAGAGTGAATGGCTTGCGATTCTCAGCACCGATTGTACGCTTTCTGAACAAGAAATCGTCCGTATTTATGGCATGCGGTGGGATATTGAAGTCTTTTTCAAGACGACAAAATCCCTATTACGCCTTCAGAAAGAATTTCAAGGCATGTCCTATGATTTACTCATTAGCCATACAACGGTTGTGTTTTCTAGATACATCGTCTTGTCCTGGCAGAATCGTTGCCATAACGATCAACGAACATTAGGTGGCATTTTTTATGAATTATGTGATGAAGTGAACGAACTGGATTGGGCTGTCGCGTTACAGCAATTAATCGAGCTTCTTGAAGATGCCCTAAAAAAGACGAATAAAACAATCCAAAAATTAATCAAAAGTCAACTACAGCAGTGGATTAACGGTCTGCCTAACTATATCAAGGCTTATTTGTCGATTTCAGTCTGCGAAGTTTGAGTTAT
>NZ_JBQCJW010000078.1:0-1537 GCF_051967575.1 Solibacillus silvestris | reverse complement strand
GTGGAACAATCCGTTCGGGATGTTGCCCCAAGAAAAAACTTAGGCAGAATGTGTCCGAAAATTTGACGTAGATCCAATTTTATTAGAATTCCATTTGGCAGTTTGTCTAAATTTTGTTCATTTCCTTTATTATACTACTCAGCTTGAAAAGAACAAGATGGAAATAAGTAATTTAATTTTTCCACGGTTTTAATGTATAGTTTTTAATAAACAGGAGGACGAGGGCATGGGAAAAAGGGAAACTGCATTTAATGAAATTGTGCGAAAAGTTCGAAAGGAACTTTATGGAAAAGGTCCGGAAAGAATTTATACTCATTTCGTGGAGAATATGGCTGTCACTACAATGTACGGCGTTCTGACACCGACCGAAAAATTTATTATACAATCCGAAGAAGGCAAAAGGGTCATTCATAATGCCAGAACACAAATGATCCAGGAAATCTATAAGCAGCAAATCCCGGAAGGAATGGAGGAGCTCTTCGATGCAAAGCTGCTTCATTTATTTTCGGATATAAAGGTTGAAGAGGATATGGCTGTATCGGTCTTTATATTTGAAAAGCCAATCGTATAGAAATACAAATAATAATTAGCCGCAAAAAAGCTGCACTCTATTGTTGCGAGCGCAGCTTTTCAATGAAGCAATTAGTTAAAAGTCGAAATTATCAGGGTCTGGCCCTACGCGCAGATTTTGGTTTAGGCTGTTGATGAGTTCCATATCTTCATTCGACAATTCAAAATCGAAAATATTCGCGTTCTCTACGATTCGTTGCTCGTTCGTCGATTTCGGGATTGTCACCACGCCATTTTGCAAATCCCATCTTATAATGATTTGAGAAACGGCCTTATTATATTTCTTGGATAATTCGACTAATGTTGGGTGATCCAACAATTGGCCTTGCATTAATGGAGACCAAGCTTCCAGTTGAATGCCGTTCTTCTCGCAGAAAGGCTTTACGTCCAATTGCGTCAGACGCGGGTGGTATTCGACTTGGTTGATCATTGGTTTAATTTCGGCATCTTTAAGCAAGTCTTCAAGATGATGGACTTGGAAGTTGCTGACACCGATAGCTTTAACTTTACCTTCTTTATAAAGGGTTTCCAGCGCTCGCCATGCATCTTTGTATTTATCTTCCACCGGCCAATGGATAAGGTATAAATCCAAATAATCAAGGCCCAGCTTATTTAAACTTGTTTCGTATGCGGCAATAGCCGATTCGTAGCCTAAATCCGAGTTCCATACTTTGGAAGTTATAAATAATTCCTCTCTCGAAAGACCGGTTTCTTCCATTGCCTCCTTGATAGCTTGACCAACGCCTGCTTCATTTTCATAAATCGCTGCTGTATCAATGCTGCGATAGCCCTGTTTAATGGCGAACTTAACGGCATTTACAAGTTCCGGTCCTTCCTTCACTTTAAAAACACCTAGTCCAAGCCAAGGCATTTTGACCCCGTTATGCAATGTTGTTGTATGCTGCAGATTTTTAAACATAATATAAACCTCCATTTTTTATAATTAAAGGAAACAGTAATAATACTG
>NZ_JBQCJW010000077.1:0-1659 GCF_051967575.1 Solibacillus silvestris | reverse complement strand
CCTAGATTATTCATACCCAATTACAAAATCCCCCAGAAAAGTCGTGACAACGGCTTTTCAGGGGGATTCTCTTTTTCACTTAAAAGATGAAAAAAGAATCCGTTTCTGTTAAGGTTATTGCGACTAAACACCAACCTCTAGAAAGGATTCTTCTAATGGCTACTTTAACGCAAAAACCCCTGCATTTCAACCGTTCGATTCAACTATCTTCCGATGGCGGTGCACTTTCTTCGGATACGGGTGAACTGATTTTTCGTGAATTTGACGAAAAACTCGGTTTCTCGCAAACGATTGCCGAGCACCTCCAATTACGCGATGAACGCTCGTATTGGATACATTCAAATGAACAGCTTATGCGTCAGAAAATCTATCAGCTCATCGCAGGCTACCACGAAGATGACGCAGCGGATCAATTGACACATGACCCTATTTTTACGCAGGTTCTGGGAACACAAGCATTGGCGTCCCAGCCGTCTTTATCCCGATTTTTTCATCGTTTTGATGACCAGGCGATTGAACAGCTTCAAGCAGCTAATCAAGCATTACTTGATAAAGTACACCGTCTGCGAAAAACCGAAACGCTCTTAATTGACTTAGATTCGTCTCACGCCGATACGTATGGCCAGCAGGAAAACGCTTCCTATAACGCGCATTACGGTACAGTCGGCTTCCATCCACTGGTCGCGTTTGATGGACTAACGGGTGATTTTTTAAAAGCCAGATTGCGCTCTGGCAATGTGTATACATCCAATGGTACCGTTGATTTTTTACAGCCGTTACTTGCCCATTACAACGAAACATTCCCTGAAACGTCGACGCTTGTGCGTGGGGACAGCGGCTTTGCGGTGCCTGGTTTGTATGAACTGTGCGAAAAAGAATCGGTGTACTACATCATTCGTTTAAAATCGAATGCGAAACTCCAGGCACTTGCGGGAGAACTTCATCCAGTATCTGAAATTCGGGATGTGACCAAAACAGAGCGTTATGTGGAGGAATCCGTTTATCAGGCGAATTCCTGGTCCAAAGAGCGTCGCATCATCATTCAGTCCACACGTCCGGCGGGTGAACTCTTCTTTTCACATGCCTTTTTCGTCACGAGTTTAGGGGATGCTTTTTCGCCTTCCGCCATTGTTCAGTCTTATCAGAAACGTGGCACGATGGAAAATTTCATTAAAGAAGCGAAAGACGGCTTTGGGTTTGACCAAATGAAAAGCCATGATTTCACCGTCAACGAAGCACGGATGATGATCAGCCTGCTCGCCTATAATTTTACGAACTGGTTGCGGACATTCACGTTTCCGCCCGCTGCGAAGGGCATTCAGATTCAAACGATTCGCACACGCTTGATCAAAGTCGCCAGTAAGCTTGTAAAATCGGGCCGTTATCTGCACGTCAAATTATCGTCCAGTTTCGTGTACACACGCTTCTTTTCAGACGTACTGACCAGGGTGCAGCAGCTTTCTTTCAACTAGATAACCTTTTTAAAAATTCGAACCCGCATCAAGGGGGAGGTCTGCCCAAAAATCGATGAAACATCGATTTTTGGGTGCTAACTACAACCTCGCCACGAGTTCTCTGCTCCAATTCCTAAAAAATTCAGCACCTTGGAAAAAATGAATAAAAACGGATTGGTTTTAGTGAGCTATGAATAATTCAGGT
>NZ_JBQCJW010000076.1:0-1822 GCF_051967575.1 Solibacillus silvestris | reverse complement strand
CTGAAAAAAATTTCAGTTAGCTGGCCGTTCGTCGTGCGTACCGTGAAGGTGCGCTATTTTTTATATTTCGGGCTTACTCTATTTCTTTCCAATTCGAAATAAATGAAGTCTTTTCTAAACTTTTTATAATTTTATAAACTTCAACTTGTGAACTATATTGTTGTTTAAGATCCTCAATTTTAGATTTTTTTGATGAAATAATAATATAATCTCTAATTAAATTCGGAGTCCCTATAAAACGAGATATTGATTCATTTATTTTTTCTGAATTATAATCATCTAAATTCTTCACAAAAAGTTTAATGTCTTCCAAATCTCTTAAGTATTTTTCAAGTTGCGTATTATCTATTATATTTAACTCTTCTAAATCCCACGGTTCAATAACACCTAAATGAGGTAGTAACCTAAAATATTCTTTTTTCCCCGTTTCTATCTCAATACTATAATTCATTTTTTGAATTTCGGCATTTAATGCAGTTATTTTATTACTCAAATTAGATCTCTTAGTATTAACATTTAATCTTAAATTTTGATAATACTTCTCTTCATTTTGTTCCTCTTCCGTATTAAATAAATAACCTAACTGATTTAGCCTTTCATTCTCATTCATACTTAATAACAATTTATTATCTTCTTGTTCGACATAGTGAATTAAATTAAATACATTATTTAAATCAATTTCGAATTTCTGATATATTTTATTATAATCTTGTATTAAAGTATCTTCAGTTAAAACATCTTCAAAATTAGAAAGAAGATGAGTTTCGAATATATCAAAGTTGTCTGGTAAATTTTTTTCATTACTATAATTAGCTTCTATTCTTTTTGCTAATGTAAATTGACTTTCTCCCAACTCATTTACAAATTCTACTTTTAGTAAACTTTCTTCGGAATTATTATTTTTTAATAATACTTCCTTGTATTTATTCCTTGAATCTGCTTTTTTTATTCTTTTTAATTGGCCAGTTAGTATTAATTCAATTACATCAAATATAGAAGTTTTCCCAAAACCATTTGGCCCATCTAGTATAATTAAATTTTTACTATTAATTTCTATTGGTTGAGTTAAACTGTTAAAAAGTTTAAAGTTTTTAATATATATTCGATTAATAAATAGACTCATTTCTACTTTACTCCCTTCAATCATATAAATTAATTAACTCACTCAATAAATCATCATTTATTTCAAATTCTTCTGATAAATCATCATTTATCTTTTTGTACTTTGGTTTAATTTCATCTATTTTAGTTTTTAAATTAGTTAGTTCCTTCTTTTCAAGAGCTTGGTCTATCATAATCTTTAAAGATTCAATTTTTTTATCTTCAACATTTAATCCTAAGACTGATATTTTAATAAAAATTGTTGTAATAAAATTATAAAGGCTATCAACATCGGGATTTTTTTTGAACTCTTCAAATAAATCAACATTATTTATTACTTCATCAAGTACTGTTATCAGTCCTTTTTTTCTTATATCATCTGAATACTGCCCTACCAATTCCTCAAGTTCAATATCTGAGTATTTTAATATATACTTTCTGAAATAATATGGATTTTCTTCAAGGTTAAATACCAATTTATCCGAAACTTTTTTTGATCTTAATAAAATTAACAAATTCGTATTTTTTTCGATATTTGGATCTTCACCAAAAAACTCTTTTAATAAATAAAAGTAATTCCCTTGTTGCTCTAATATTTGGCTTAACATCTGTTCCTCATCTAAAAATAGGACAAGATAATAATTCCTAGATTATTCATACCCAATTACAAAATCCCCCAGAAAAGTCGTGACAACGGCTTTTCAGGGGGATTCTCTTTTTC
>NZ_JBQCJW010000075.1:0-1825 GCF_051967575.1 Solibacillus silvestris | reverse complement strand
GAGATTGGGACAAAACCCAACCTCTAACTGAAAAGCCCCTGAAATTTTACGAACAGTAAAATTTCAGGGGCTTTGATTTTGAATACAAAAAAAGACACCTATCTGTTAAAATTTAAGTATCCTACTACCAAATTTTAAACGAAAGAAGTGTCCTTATGTTTAAAGATTATAACATGAATCAATTAATTTTACCGCTCGATTTAGAAATCAAATTACAAAAAAATGATATTGCGTTTGTCATTCATGAGCTTGTCGAAAGTATTCCCACTGAAGCGTTTAGCCCTTTTATTCAACACACAGGCTGTCCCTCGTATCATCCACGTATGATGTTAAAAATTATTTTATGTGGCTACACACAATCGACTTTTTCAGGGCGTCGGATCGAGGACTTAACGAAAGATAGCGTGCGCATGATGTGGCTCGCGCAAGGCTACGAACCAAGTTACCGCACCATCAATCGTTTCCGTGTTCATCCTGTCATGCAGGAATTAATTCGCCAATGTTTTGTGCAGTTCCGTTGCCAACTAGTTGAAGAAAAACTCATCGATTTAGAAGCGATCTTCATTGATGGTACAAAAATTGAAGCAGATGCGAATAAATTTACGTTTGTTTGGAAACGTGCAATCGAAAAATATGAGGCGAGTCTCATTGAAAAATCGAATCGTTTATATGAAGAACTGCTTCAACACCAAATTATTCCAGCCATCGAGCGTGAATCGGAAGAACAATTATCGATTCCCGAACTGAAAGAGATGGCGGAAAAGTTAGAAGAAGTGGTAGTCGATTACACGGAAAAGATCGAAGCTTCTACTCAAGTCGAAGAACGAAAAGCATTACGAAGCGCACGTAAAACGCCGAAACAGCTGTTAAAACAAGTAACTGACTGGGTCACACGAAAAGAAAAATACGCGCGTGATTTTGAAATTTTCGGCACACGGAATAGCTATTCCAAGACCGATAAAGATGCGACGTTCATGCGAATGAAAGACGATTATATGAAGAATGGCCAATTAAAAGCTGGTTATAATGTACAAATCGCGACAGAAGGACAATACACATTGGCGTACGGCGTCTACCCAAACCCAACGGATACGAAAACATTGACGCCATTTTTAGATCAAATTGAAACAGACTATTTTGAGTTACCAAAATACATTGTGGCAGACGCTGGGTATGGAAGTGAAGCCAATTATCAGGATATTTTAGAGAATCGCGAGCGTGAGGCACTCATCATCTATAATCAATTCCGAAAAGAGCAGACCAAAAAATATAAACAAGATCCGTTCAAAACAAGTAACTGGGCGTATGATAAAGAAACAAATACGTACACTTGTCCGAATGAGCAAACGCTAACCTTCCGCTATACGTCTAAAAGAAAAGATAAAGATGGATTTGAGCGCACGTTCCAAGTGTATGAATGTGAAAACTGCACGGGTTGTCCGCTTCGTGCGAGTTGTACGAAAGCGGAGGAAGGCAAGCATCGGAAACTGGCGGTGAATGAGCGCTGGGAACAACAAAAAGAATATGTACGCACGAAGCTTTCAGAAGAAAAAGCTGGCTATCTATATCATCAACGCAAAACAGATGTAGAACCAGTTTTTGGATTTTTGAAGGCTAATTTAGGTTTCACGAGATTTTCGGTTCGTGGGGAATCGAAAGTCGAAAATGAAATCGGCATCGCCTTGATGGCCGTGAACATCCGAAAATACGTGGCAAGGGGGTAACGGAAACCTCCATTTTCACTTCGCCATACACAAAAAAACGAAATGACATGACGTCATTTCGTTTTTTTGTGTGGACCAGAACTATTTATGTCCCAGCCTCT
>NZ_JBQCJW010000074.1:0-2006 GCF_051967575.1 Solibacillus silvestris | reverse complement strand
GTAAGCCCGTAATCAAACAACGCATATAAAACATCAGGCACCTCCGGTACGATAAATGTATCAATCAAAGGAGGTGCCATTTATGTCTACAAACAAATTAACCATTGTTCCCGTCAAACTCGATCCTCTTCTAGTTGAAACTTCTTCGAATCATTCACTCCAATACACTGCTAAGCCAAGTTGTGTAATTAAAACCACTGTGGCTGAAATTTCCTTCTTCAATGGCGTAGATGAGCGCATTATCCAAACCATTATGAAGGAGCTGAAGGGATGAAACAGAATTTTACGAGCGTGCAAAACATCTACATCATCTGCGGCAAGACAGACATGCGTAAAGGTATTGATGGTCTCGCAACGCTCATTCAAGATACTTTCGAATTGGATCCGTATAGTGATTCTATCTTTCTGTTTTCTGGATGGAGCAAGGACCGTTATAAATGTTTGTATTTCGATGGAGATGGCTTCGCCATGCTTTATAAAAGATTAGATAATGGAAAATTACAATGGCCAAAAGATGAAAATGAGGTACGCAAACTTTCGCAACAAGAGCTCCGTTGGTTATTAGAAGGATTATCTCTACAACAGCCAAAGGCGATTGCAAAATCTACAAAAGGTATCTTTTAATAGCCCTATTTTAAGTGGTATAATCATTCATAACTTAAATTGAACGAAATGTGGTGAATGATTTGGGAAACCTTTCAAATGAAAAAGTGATTCAATTATTGGAAGAACAATTAGCCTACACAAAAGAACAAAATAAAAATTTAACCAAACAAATTGAAACATTAACTGAACAAATTCGCCAATTAACAAAAGCTTTATACGGTTCTAAATCAGAAAAATCAAAGTATCAAGTACCAGATGGACAAGGCTCATTATTTGAAGACGATCCGTCTTTTAACGAACCTGAGCAGACAGAAGAACAAAGCACCGAAACGGTTAGTTATACGGTTACTCGTAAAAAGACAAATAAAAAACGAAATGATTCGTTTCATGAGGATATAGAAATTGAAGAAATTCATCATCACCCAGCCAACTTAGCTTGTGACTGCTGTCGTGGGGAGATGATAGAGTTCAGTTCAACATTGATACGTGAAGAGGCGAAATTTATTCCAGCCTCCCTGAAGCGTGTGCAACATTTTGAACATGTGTATGAGTGCAAAACGTGTAAAAACGATGCCCTACTAAAAGCTCAAATTAAACGAGGTAAAGCACCGCAAGGTCCGATCCAAAGAAGCATTGCCGGTCCTACTGTTTTGGCAAAGCTTATCTACGATAAGTTTATCCAATACTTACCTCTTTACCGTCAGGTAAATGAATGGGAGCGCCATGGACTACATACAAATGATAAAAATCTATCCAATTGGGTAATACGTGTGGCAGAGGATTGGCTTCAACCGCTTTATAATTTGATGAACCAATTATTAACGGCAAAATCTGTGTTGCATATAGATGAAACCTATGCACAAATAATTAAGCGTTCAGATGGAAAGCCAGCTCAATCAAACGCTTATAACTGGGTATGTCGCAGTGTACAAAGTGAAGGTCCCATTATCGTTCTATTTAAGAGTGCTCTTTCTCGAGGGCGCGCTGTATTAGAAGATTTAATTAGGGGATTCAAAGGTACTGTCATCTGTGATGGGTATTCAGCTTACGGTCAATTACCTCATGTTCAATTCGCCAACTGTTGGGCTCACGTACGCCGTTATTGGTTAAAAGCCGATAGTAAAAATGGACGAATAGGCGTGCAGTATTGCGATCGGTTGTTTCATATCGAGCGTAAAATCAAACATCTTTCTCCAGAAGAGCGCGTGCAAGTTCGCCAACAAGAAGCAAAACCGATCGTTGATGAATTTTTGGATTGGATTGATCGTTCGCCTTTCTTCGGTAAAAATGCCATTGCGAAAGCAGCTGAATATACATTAAGCCGTTCATCAGAGTTAAAGGTTTTCCTTGAAAATGGGTATGTCGCCATTGATAACAATCCCGCTGAAAATGCCATTCGT
>NZ_JBQCJW010000073.1:0-2153 GCF_051967575.1 Solibacillus silvestris | reverse complement strand
TCCTTTAGGGGCATTTGCATAATTCAATCAGCATGGTATGATATGTGTGAAAATAAACCATTACCGATGTCTGCTGAAAAATCGTGATCGAATATATGGGGATTTCATTAAAACTTATACTTTTACATCCATCGATAATTCAATATTTCATCTACTAGGGGCGCCTGTTTGGCTGAGAAGAACCCTTTGCACCTGATCTAGTTAATACTAGCGGAGGAAAGTAGTGTCGACCGGCTTATTTTGCTATATGTTGGGCTATGATACCACTTTCTTTGTTTGAAAGTGGTTTTTTTGTTGAAGCTATTTACAATGAGGGATTTCCAATGCGGGAAAATACTGTTTGCTTCCAGCAAGGAAAAGGAGGGATATGTGACGTGGTAATAGATAAGGAAACCGCTATCCGGAGGAATGAAGGCATAGAAAAATTTGCAGTAGATTCGATCAAAATAAGCTTTTTTAGGAGATGGCAGTGATGAATAAAACGAGAAAACTTACATATTCAGCGATTATAGCTGCAATTACAACTATTTTAAGCAGCTTTGTCTATATTCCATTAGGATTTGCCAAAATATTCCCGGTCCAGCATTTTGCAAATGTGCTGTCGGCTGTATTGCTCGGTCCATCTTATGCAGTATTGCAGGCTTTTCTTACATCTACAATGCGGAATTTAATGGGAACGGGAAGTATATTTGCGTTCCCGGGAAGCATGATCGGCGCGTTGCTGGCAGCCCTTCTTTTTTCAAAAACAAAAAAGCTCGGGTTTGCTGCATTGGGCGAAGTCTTCGGAACAGGATTACTCGGTGCTATTGCTACATATCCTATTGCCATTTTACTATTAGGGCAAGAAGCGGCTTTATTCGGTTTTGTGCCTGCATTTATGATGAGTTCGTTTACCGGGGCTCTTTTAGGTTATGGTTTACTCAAAATCCTGGTAAAAAACAAAGCCTTTGATGGAATGCTTTATTCCCAGACAAATTGACGTTATTTGAATACACAAGTAAGGGGTGCGTTAAGGCAAGAAGGAAAAATGCACTTTTTTGTTGAAGTTATTCAACTAACGAGGCAGGTTAATTCAATAAATGTTGTTTGAAGTTTAACGGGAATAAAAACAAAAAGAAGGGAGTGTTTTTTATGTTCAACAAAAAATTGAATTTGATTTGCGCAGTATTTTTAGCATTAGTAATTGCGGGCTGTAATGACAAAGAACCAATAAAAGAAGAAGCCATTCAACACAATTGGAATGAAAGCCCTCTTTTTAAATCAGGAAATTACACAATGATCGGGGAAGAAGGACGTTTGGGTTTTATTTACGATGATAGCGAAGTAGTTAGATTTTATCCAGACAAAGTACAAAAGTATATGTGGCACTTTTGGGGAAATGAAGATGAGTTAATTGGTGATTTTAAGGTTTTGGGAACTCACGAAAACAGTGATGAGGAAGTAACAGTTGTTTCAACAATAGGGAATTCTTTTCCTAGCCCTAATAATGGTGCTGATCAACATTCCCCAACTAATATGATGCTCCCTAAAAGCGGAATGTGGAAGTTGGATGCTTATATTGGCGATGAAATATTTGGAAGTGTTTATGTAAAAGTTCATGAAAAATAAATGACCCATTGAATTAACGGGTGTGTTAGTCGAAGAAGAATGGGCATAACTTATTTTATGGGGCTTTACTCATATTAAAACAGACTTTACTTTTTTAAACCCTCTGAAAAAAGATATTTCGCATGGAATGGAATAATAATGCCAGGCACAGACTGGTGTATGTACCTGGCACTTCTACTATCTAGGTCCGTCCCGATCTAAAATAGCCGATGTGTTTTCACGACGGAAAGTGTTCAATTTTGTAGTCGAACTGTCGACCTTCGCATATTCATTCAGCTCTTCCAAAGGGATGACATCGGTTGTTTGCACTTCCGTTGCATGTGTAAGTAATGCTTCGCTGTCATGATGCGAAAAGCCGAATGTCTCCTTTATTTGTTCAATTTCCGTTTCTTCATGATTGGCCTTCGAATTCTTCTTCATCTTTTTCACACCTCCTCTTTTTAGAATGTGTGATGCTTTAACCTTTATGTAAAGAATATTCCCTCTGCCGAATAAAATAAACGTAACACAAACTTTATCCCGCCTTATTAAACAAAAGAGGGACG
>NZ_JBQCJW010000072.1:0-2474 GCF_051967575.1 Solibacillus silvestris | reverse complement strand
TGTAACTGCTAAACTAAAATGGACAGTTTCCGCTTGATAGAACTGAACACTTTCTACCCACAATACCTCCCGCTAGTTATACTAATAGAGTAAAGAACAACTAGTGTATGGGAGGATCAGGAAGGTGCTGAAGCTAGAAATGATTGTAGAAGTGCATCAATTGAAAAGGCAGGGATTTACTGTATCTGCAATTGCGAGGAAATGTGAATTATCTAGAACAACCGTCTATGAATATCTCGAGATGGATCTTGAAGAAGCTTATGAGTGGGTGAATAAATTGAAAACCAGGAAACGGAAATTGGATCCTTATCGGGCTGATATTCTGAGCTGGCTGAAAGAACACCCGGATTTATCAGCTTCTCAAATATCGGATTGGCTGGAGGAACGCTGTCATTTCAAGGGGGTCGGCGACAGTACGGTTCGTACGTATGTAAAGGAACTGCGTGAAGAATATCACATTCCCAAAACACTCAGCTATCGCAGTTACGAGGCCGTAGAGGAATTACCGAAAGGACAACAGATGCAAGTGGACTTCGGAGAGATGAACGTGGAAACAGCCGAGGGGAAAACGACTAAACTGTATGTCATTGCCTTTGTCCTGTCGCATTCACGATTCAAGTATGCCGTATGGCAGGAGCATCCGTTTACTACCCGGGACGTCATTCGCTGTCATGAGAAAGCGTTTGAATTTTATGGAGGGATGACGGAAGAAATCGTCTATGACCAGGATAAGCTTATGATTGTCAGCGAGAATGGCGGCGATATTCTCTATACGGAAGAATTTCAGGCGTACAGGCAACAGAGAGGATTCCGTATCTATCTCTGCCGGGCAGCAGATCCGGAATCAAAGGGAAAGATTGAAAATGTGGTGAAGTTTATTAAAGGAAACTTTGCGAAGAATCGCATCTTCCATCAGCTGGAAACCTGGAATGAGCAGTGCTTGGCCTGGCTCGAGAGAAAAGGGAATTACCAGGTGCACAATACAATAAAAAAGAGACCTGTCGACGTGTTTGCCCTGGAAAAGCCACACTTGCGAAAAGTCTCATCCCTGCTTTCTTTCGAAAGCAACCATGTGTCCAGTATAACAAGGACTGTGCATAAGGACAATATTATTAAATTCCGTTCTAACCGTTATTCCGTCCCTTTAGGAACGTATAAACCGGGTGGAGATAATACAGTTTGCCTCCGGATAGTCGAAGACCGGCTAATCATTGAAAAGAATCACGGAGAGGAGCCCTTGGCTATTCACCTTCTTTCCAAGGGAAAAGGTCAGCTCATCAAGAATACCAACCATGGCAGGGATCGAACGAAAGGGATAGCTGCCTATATGGAAACAGTCAGGGAGTCTTTCGAAGATGGGGCGAAAGTTCAACGGTTTCTTGATGAAATTCATCATCGATATCCGAGATACATAAGAGATCAGCTTCAAATTCTGCAGAAGACCATAAAGGGATTTAGCCCCTATATTCAGCAGGCTTTAGATGTCTGCATGGAGAAGGCACTGTGGAGTGCGAATGATTTTCGTGATGTAGCGAAACATCTGGCGGAAACTCGGGCACATGAGGAACCGGATGTTCAGAGCATTGCCCAAAGCGTCTCCCCCAATTATAAAGAAAAAGCTGCCGTCAGGGAACTTCAGGGCTATCTAAAGATACTGGGAGGTGCGTAGGATGAATTATTCTGTGGAAGACATACAAGCACAGTTTCAGCGACTTAGGATGACGGAAACATCTAAAGAGCTTCCAGCTTTTCTAAGAAAAGCAGAGACGCAATCATGGACCTACCAGGAATTCCTTAGGGAATTACTGACCTATGAGGAAAGACGGCGTGAAGAGAAGATGATCGAAAAGCATTTGAAAATGGCGAAATTCCCTTATCAGAAAACCCTGAAGGAATTTGATTTAAAGGAACAGCCATCAATCAGTGAACGACAGCTTCGACAGCTTTGCGAGCTCTCCTGGCTGGAGGAATCATTCAACCTGATATTTCTGGGTCCGCCGGGCGTAGGGAAAACACATATCGCCATCGGATTGGGGCTGGAGGCGATCCGTAAAGGGTATCGCGTCCTGTTCATCTCCATGGGTGAACTGATTCCCCTTCTAAAAACGGAAGAATACCTTCGTAAATCGCAGCTCCAGATGAAAAAGATAAGAGATGCCGACCTGGTCATCATTGATGATCTGATGTATATGGCGATGGATCAGAACGAGGCTAATCTGTTTTTTCATCTCGTCAATCATCTATACGAACGGAGCTCAATTATATTAACATCCAATAAAGGGCCGGAGGAATGGGGAGAGTTACTGGGAGACCAGGGAATTACTACGGCGATTTTAGATCGCCTCCTTCACCGGTCAGAAGTTCTTCATTTAAATGGGGAGAGTCATAGAATCAGAAATCGACAGACATTATTTTAAGAGAAAAGTGTTCAAATTTAATGGGCAGAAAGTGTCCAAAACTACTTGACGGTTACA
>NZ_JBQCJW010000071.1:0-2821 GCF_051967575.1 Solibacillus silvestris | reverse complement strand
GGTTCTTATTGAAATCGAGAAGAACCAAATAGCATCAACTATTGAACCTAATTATTTATGTGCGAAGTTTGAGTTATAAATATACAATTTACCGTCCATAAATGCAGGCAGTGGATAATCATGTATTTTAATTTATGCTGCCGGAAATCATCCCTCTTCCCGTAGCTTAACACTATAGTGTCTCATTGATTTTGGTATTCCTTTTAGTTCAAGTAACCCACTATATATTAAATACCGAATCCTATACTCTAAAAAGAAAGCATTCATTAATTCGTTTGTCCCCGATAGGATTTCTCCAATTACCATTCCAGCTTTGATAAATTCCCTTTTTTCCTGCTTTTGATGAAGCATTTCAATGGTATTTATAATCAGTGGATCAAAGTGATTTTCTTTAACATCCTTTATCCCACTTTTCATCCATAGACGCAGGAATTCTTTTGATTGTGCCAGGGAATTCCACTCTTCCTGAAGCTCTATCCGCTCCGGTTCAGATATAGGTGAGACCTTTCTACCCTTTTCAAATAGAAGTCTTAAATCTTTTGATTCGATATGGCCTGTGTGTAGAATCTTTTGATCTCTAACTTCAGGCATTACGTATCTTTCATAGAGCTCGGTGGAATTCATGAGAAAAACATCATTTGTTTTGTTGCGCAGAAAATAGAGAAGAAACCGCAGACCAGTTTGTTCATCGGCATTATTTCCATACCAGATGTATATTGGAACCTGCCGGGGAATATCTTCTATCTCCTTCAATGTATTGGCCAATTTATTTTCGTATTCAAACTCATCCTGTTCGTAATTGATATTTTCATAAATCCATTCATTTCGAAACGTTTGTCCCACTTTTTCGTCTAACTTCCACAATGGCCCTATCGAAAATGAATCTGGAAAGCCAATCACAATCTTCGGTCTTTCAAGTCCTACTCTTAAAGAACCTGCTGCAGATTCTGAGGAAACGATATGTACAGCCGCAACTTGATCTCCTGCCTTAACCGAGCTGGATGAAAAAGAATGTCGGTACTTTTTAATGCATCTATTAACGAATTTTACCATTGTGTTCACATCGCTTTGATTAATCGCATATACATTGCCTTCAAGCGGATTGCTCTCTTCATGATTAAACATTCCAAATTCTTCTTCATGTTCTAATTCAAACGTTTGCCATTCCCCATGTTCATTCAAATCTGAAACGGTTACATAGTTTTGTGTTTCTATTTTGTAAACAAAAACTACATTGGGTTCCATATGAAAATAAATAAATGGATAATTTATTTTAGTTTTTATTACGAACAGCTCCTTTCATCTTAATTTCACTATAGTGTTCTATAATACAATTAGCAGTCGTTGTAGATTTCGCCCGATTAATATATCATTCATCAGGCGTCATACTTGTTTTAGCTTTGAATTTTTTTGCTCCATCTTCTATTATCATGCGGAACCGTTCTTCTGAAGTTGAAACGTATAAAAATTTACCATTAGCCGTAATAATAAACTTTCCGGATTTCGGGATAGCACCCAATTGTTGAATTAGAAAAGCATGTAATAAGTATCGATATTGAACATGAGAAAATAACATTTATATTACAATTCATTTAATTCAACAACTTCTCCGTTACTCGCCTTCACTGCATATTGGCAATCTAACTTTCCGCATAATACATAGCAGCCTTGCTCACGATCAAATACATAATATGGTGTCAATTCAATGAAGTCTTTTAATTTCTCAAATGCTTCCTCTTTTACAACCTTTATCTCGTCTGTTTTTTCTAATCCCATATACATTTCCAAAAACGGCTTATTATCCATGAAATTCAATACTTGATATGTCTCCGCGTCAATGAATAACTTCAATTTTCTTTTAAATATACGTTCTTTCTGTTCCTTTGCTTTTAATGTTGCATGGATGTATCCCTTATCTCGATATAGCGATTTCAATGCCCATTTTCCAGAATCATTCGCGTATTCCTGACTTAAAAATTTTTTGATATTACTAACACACTTTTTAATTTCTTCCTCTGAAATCGTCCGTAAATCCGGATGTGGTTCACATTGAAATGCTTGATCAGGTGTGACATTTTCAATGAGTGATATTATTTCAGCCTGAAAAGGTTTTTGACTATAATCATTCCACTCTATCACTTTGTCCATTTGCAAAGAAAACTTATCATCTACAAAGAATTCATAGGGCAAGGTAGAATGTCCGTTATTCCTAATATAAATCTCCTCAAGCGCAAATGCAGGAATGAGCCTTTTTTGTTCAATGACTGGAAATTCAACTAACTTTAATTGACCATTAGCTAACTTTTCTATTTGCTCAAGGGAAAGTAAATATTTTTCCTTTTTTACTAGTCTCTCTGAGGGAAACTGTCCGTATACAGAAAACAAGAGCAACCTCCCTTCCTTATCCAGTTTTAATTCAATATTGCCTGACGGGGAAACAGCAACACCATCAATGCATTCCTTGAAATGAAGCTCTCTTTCCTCTTCCCTCCATAACTTAAACTGCCTTCCATAATCCAATCCCGTTTCCTTTTCAATCCACTTAATTATTTCATCCCTGTTTTTCAAATCAAACGTCATACCATCATCAATAGTCGATATTCCCTTACTAAAAATGACACGCTTTGTCTTTCTTGATTGGATATCTATCTCAATAACCCCTGTCCCTTCCGGATTATAAGTTTCATCATCCCAATTTTTAATATGATTAGGAAACCATTCCATGCTTAAGCTATAAACTGTATCTCCCCCTCTGTTAGGATAGATGTCGTACCGAGCTAACGTGATATGATTAAGTAAAATACACGGAGGTCGAGACGAA
>NZ_JBQCJW010000070.1:0-2832 GCF_051967575.1 Solibacillus silvestris | reverse complement strand
GGTTCTTATTGAAATCGAGAAGAACCAAATAGCATCAACTATTGAACCTAATTATTTATGTGCGAAGTTTGAGTTAAATAATATTCATCATTACAATATTTTACTTATTAAAAATAATATACTCTTTTTCAAGTGTCCTATCCACCGATACCGTATGGTAATGCTATTGGATATGACCTGCTGCCTGGAAACACAAGCTAATTAGCATAAGCGGAATTGAAGTATAAATTTATTTCCTGTACCACTAATGTAAGCATAGATCTCTATAGGATTTATCCCTTATTTCGTATCGCTTTCTGAATATTGCATGTTTTGTTATGATGTACATAGTAAGTAAAAAAAAGTACAGTATACAGGGGGAGTGTCTAAACTATGGAATACATTACACTTAATAATGGAGTAAAAATGCCGATTGTTGGTACAGGAACAAATACATACGGAAAAGAAAATAACGAGTATAACGGAGTGTTAACGAACGAAATTCCCGAACTGGCTTCAGCACTTGAGTTGGGCTACCGGTCGATAGACGCAGCCATTATGTATCGAAACGAAGAGCTTGTCGGAAGCGTTTTAGCAGAAAGCACAGTGCCTCGAGAAGAGTTATTCATCACGACAAAAGTTCCGGCGAGCGAAGAATATATTTCTTCAAAGGAAGCGACTCGAGCAGCGATCGATAATAGTCTGAAAAACTTCCAAACAGACTATCTGGATTTGCTTCTGATCCACTTCCCGATCGAAGACAAGGAACAGCTTAAAAACACTTGGGAAGTCTTTGAAGAATATTATGAAGCGGGTAAACTAAAAGCGATCGGGGTTTCAAACTTCGGTAAAAATCATCTAGATGAATTGAAAGAATTCGCGAAAGTGAAGCCAGCCGTTAATCAAATACAAATTAATTTGAAAGAAAAGAACGAACATCTCCTTGCCTTATTAAAAGAAGAGGGCATCACACATGTGGCATGGGGACCTATGAAAGCCGAAGCACATCAAAAAGAAGTGCTAGATGAAATCGGTAGAGCTTATGGGAAATCTGGAGCACAAGTTTTATTAAAATACCAAATAGAGCGCGGTGTAGTCGTTATTCCAAAATCACACAACCGTGAAAATCAGGCATCTAATTTAGCGCTTTTCGATTTCGTATTAACCGCAGTAGATATGGAGAAAATCGGAAACCTATAATTAGTTAATCTTTATACTGGAGATATGAATCGTGTCGCCCGGATTTTACTTCTTTTTAGCAATGAGATTGGAAAAGTAGAAGGGGCAATGGCATTTATTTTATTTGTAAGAGGGTTCAGTGATCGTTTGGATTAATGAATCTTCCTCAATGATTGAATAAAAAAGGACATTCCCTATTAGTCATGTAAATTAGGGATGTCCTTTCATTTGTCTATAGGTTCTTTTTATTTGACGGAATTTCCAATGTTCACAACTTTATTACCCATTTTCTTTTAATTCACTCCAATTATTTGCGTAAAGTATGGAGGGTCACCTTCACCGGATTTTGAGTAAGTGGCAATAATCTGATTTTTGCCTGCTGGATGCACATCTACTGTTTTTGGGAGAATATGTGTACGTTTGCCTGATTGTATATTGTAGATGTCGACAATATACTGCTTTCCGTTAAAATATTGTACAGCGGCCAGATTTTCTCCGACACCGAACGGGAAAGCATTACCGCGTTTTGGGGCACCGGCATAGTTTGCCGTAAGCATTTGCTTGCCATTAAAGTCGATTATCCGTATTTTATTATCTTTCGTTTCGGCCATATAGCCATTTTTCAAGTCATGGAATTTAAGTCCTTCTTTGCCGTCGAAAATTTTCATGAGCTTTTTATTGTTGACGTCCAGTTTGTAGCCTGTCCCTCTATTATAGATAAACATCATATCTTTATGCTGAATGACCTGTTCCGGCGTATCTTCCAGCCATTCCACTTGATCGACGACATTGCCTTTCTTATCGAAATAAATAATGCCTTTCCCGAATATAAAGCCGATGTCATAGGTTGAGAAGCTATATGCTTCACTTGAAGTGATTCCCGCCAACCGGTTCACGATTTCGATTTTGAATTGCGGAATGTCTTTGCGCGAGATGAGCTGTTCATAACGATCGTATTTGTAAAGGGAGAAGTTGCCATAAGCATTTTCAATGGATAATTTTGCAGGTTGGCCGATGAATTTATACTCAACTTTATTCGTCTTCATATTATAAAATGCTCTATACTGTGTGCGGCTTTCATTAGTAAATTCTACGTGATCCCCATCTAACGGACCGACACCATCACTAATAACCGTATATTTACTGGCAGTTGAATTCAAAACTTTGAAGTTTTCATCGTATAATACGATTTTTTTGTTTTTATTATCCCAGAATAAGATATAAGCTTTATTGTTGTAAGAGAAAATCTTGGCAACACCATTTTTGCCAAGCTTTAACGATTTTTTCACACCGTTTTTATTTTGTTTAATAATGGTTATATCCCATGTTTTTCGAATCACATCACTATAAATAACATGGTTATCTGAAGAAGGTATAAATTCAATGCCAGGTTCCCCCTTTAAGCTATAGCTATTTGCTTTAGTAAAAGCGGCGTGAGATGTTGATGGATGGCCAACGATTGATATCATTGCGAGCATTGCAAAGACACCTAAAAACGTCAATAATTTTTTCATGTACGGAGCTCCTTTAGGAATTTTAAATGGATGAATTCATAATAAATATAAAGGTATTAAAAGTGGAAAATAACCTATTATTATAACCCCCTCTGTTAGGATAGATGTCGTACCGAGCTAACGTGATATGATTAAGTAAAATACACGGAGGTCGAGACGA
>NZ_JBQCJW010000069.1:0-3169 GCF_051967575.1 Solibacillus silvestris | reverse complement strand
CTAGCGGGAGGTATTGTGGGTAGAAAGTGTTCAGTTCTATCAAGCGGAAACTGTCCATTTTAGTTTAGCAGTTACATTTCTTCGATCCTTTCGTGTAATCTCTCAAAATCAACACGTGTATGATGTAGCTCACCTTCAAATTCACATTGGCGGTAGCCGTCATAAATCGCAATGGTACTTTTTCCTTTACTAATATCTAACGCAATCACATGTTTCATTTTACTCTTCTCCTTTTGACCAATCATAGAAGTCTTCACAATACCTTATCGATTCCACTTTCTTATACACGATCTCTTTGGACCCAACATACTAAACTGATTCATATAAGGGCGTGAAGTTAGCCGGTTTATTATACGGACTCGCAAATGGTCCCAGAGGCTGGTCGGCTTTTCTTCACTTCTACTATAAAAAAATAGTAGCACAAACCATGGCCTTGGTTTGTACTACTAATGTTAGTATGTTTCAATATTATAAATTTATGTTTTGAAATACTCACATCATTTTAAAGCATTTTTAATAATAGTAATTACCCGTTGCTGTTCTTCAATCGTCATTTTTGTATCGGAAGGCAGGCAAATACCTGTTGCAAATAATCGCTCACTTACAATGTCGTTTTCTCCATGTGCGTAAAATTTACACCCTTCGAACAATGGTTGCTTATGCAATGGTTTCCATACTGGGCGTGATTCGATATTTTCTGCCTCTAATGCATCGATTAACTCATAAGGTGTTACATGAATCTTCGTCGGATTTAATAGCATTGTCGACAACCAGCGATTTGAGAAGGTGCCTTCCAATTCTGGCATCATCTCGAGACCTTCAATATCCTTAAACGCCTCCGCATAAAGTTTAAAAATAGCACGTTTTTGACCAACACGTTCATCAAGCACTTTCAACTGACCGCGCCCAATCCCAGCTACAATATTACTCATGCGATAATTATAGCCTACGACACTGTGCTGGTAATGTTTCGCGGCATCACGTGCTTGAGTTGCCAGAAAACGCGAGCGATCAATTAACACTTCATCATCAGAAACTAGCATTCCCCCGCCTGAAGTTGTAATGATTTTATTTCCATTGAAAGAGTAAATACCAAATTTACCGAAAGTCCCACTTGCTTTTCCTTTATATGTAGAGCCTAAAGATTCTGCAGCATCCTCTACAACGGGTACATTATACCGTTCACAAATTGCCATCAGTTCATCCATTTTAGCGCTTTGCCCATATAAATTCACAATGATAACTGCTTTAGGCAGGGTATTTTCTCGATGCGCCACTTCAAATGCTGTTGTTAAAGCTTGTGGTGACATATTCCAAGTATCAGGCTCAGAATCTATAAATACAGGCTCCGCACCTAAGTATAAAATAGGATTCGCACTTGCAATAAATGTTAACGTAGAGCAAAATACAGAATCCCCTGCTCGGACACCTAAAAGATCCAAAGCAAGATGAATCGCTCCAGTACCTGATGTTGTCGCCGATGCAGCCTTAATTTTTACATATGCTGCCAGTTCCTGCTCAAATCCATTAACATTCGCTCCTAAAGGGGCAATCCAGTTTGTATCGAATGCTTCTTGAATATATTTTTGTTCTGTTCCTCCCATATGTGGAGAAGATAATAAAATGCGATTCGTCATTTAATAAATCCTTCTTTCTTTATGACAGTTGTTGGGATACCTACAGCCGTTACATTATCCGGAATATTTCGAATTACTGCACTTCCAGCTCCAACAATACTCCACTTTCCAATTTTTACAAGTGGATTCACAGAGGTTTTTGCCCCTACTTGGGTTCCTATTCCAACTTCCACTCCTCCTGTTAATACCGTTCCAGGAGAAATATGTACAAAATCTTTAATAAGACAATCGTGTTCAATAATGCTAGCCGTATTTAAAATAACATGATGACCTATCTTACTACTTGCATTTATTACAACATTCGGCATAATTACTGTACCATAGCCTAAAATGGCGGAAGGACTGATTACTGCGGAGGGATGCTTAATAATCCCATAGCAATCTTCTTTTAATGCCAATCGTTCCACTACTTGACGACGAATGAAATTATGACCGATTGAAATAATAATTTTCGTCTGATTATCTAATAATTCTTTAATTATAGATAAAGGCCCTTTTATGTATGGGCCTTCTTGAAATTGCGAATTATATTTGTCATCAAGTTTTGCTATTACACGATGTCCACTCGCAACAATACAGTCTTCTATCACTTTTCCATGTCCGCTATCTCCGATTAGTATATAACTTGTCATACTCTAATCCTCCGTTCGGGTACCTGTAAACTTCTCCATTGTTGCCTGGCCTTGTTGTGAAATCCCCTCACTAACAAAAACCTTTTTCACTGTTAGAAGCAATATTTTAAAATCTAACCATAATGACTGGTTTTCTACATACCATACATCGTATTCAAACTTTTGTTCCCATGATATAGCATTACGGCCATTCACTTGTGCCCAGCCGGTAATACCTGGGCGCACTTTATGACGAAAAACTTGACGTTCATTATACAAAGGCAAATACTCCACTAACAACGGTCGCGGCCCAACAAAGCTCATATCGCCTTTTAATACATTCCAAAGTTGAGGTAGCTCATCCAAACTTAATTTTCTAATCAGTTTACCAAATGAAGTTAATCGTATTTCATCGGGTAAAAGCTCACCTTTTTCACTGCGCTCATCGGACATTGTGCGGAACTTGTATATATAAAAAGTTTCACTATTTTTCCCAGGACGTGGTTGTTTAAAAATAATTGGACTGCCTAAATTTACTCGAATTAAAACAGCTAAGACTATATAAATCCAACTTAATAAAATTAGTAAAACAAAACTTATAACAAAATCTAATATTCTTTTCATAAGGTCCCTCTAATATTATTTAATATATATTGAATTAAAGCTTATATCTCTTTCGAAGCGGGTAAAGGATATAAACCCACTTTCGAAAGGATGATCTTGCTTGTCTCACTAGTTGAACGGGAATGGGCTGTTTCTTATTCCTTACGTGGGATGTCTAAATTATTGGAACGCATGCAATTTAGTCCCACACGTCCTACCTATACGTTGGCGAATGTGGACTCCGGTGTTTGTCAATATAGTTGTCGCATCAAGCTACTTAACTTTTCTATCAAAATCAAAATCTGTTCTATTAAAATC
>NZ_JBQCJW010000068.1:0-3745 GCF_051967575.1 Solibacillus silvestris | reverse complement strand
ATCAAAGCCCCTGAAATTTTACTGTTCGTAAAATTTCAGGGGCTTTTCAGTTAGAGGTTGGGTTTTGTCCCAATCTCTTTTTCATATATTTATATAATTATCTGCTGCTTAATCATCATTTAAATCTTCTTCGTATTTAATGATCACACCTGTGTTGGCATCGATTTCAAAATCATACTCCATTTTGCCGTTGCGAATTTCGATTTCGTAGACGAGACGGTTATCGTCCTCATCCATTTCAAAATTCGTTACTTTACCAGGTGCTTTTAATTGTGCGATTTGAATGGCTTGTTGCTGTGATATAGTCTGGGAAACTGCATTTTTTTTTGTTTCCGCTTCTGCTTGAGCAGGGCTTGCAGTCTGTACTGTTGTACTGTTTTCTGTTCGTTGTTCGTCATTTTGCTGTGTAGGAGATGAACTGTTTGCTGTTTTTTCAGTTTGTGCTGAACGGACTGTTTTGCGTTCCGTTACACGCATATCCCCTGTAATGGCGTCAATTTTCACTTCGATTTTTTCATTTCCTTTAATGATATCAATTTCATAATGCGGTGTGCGGCCATCCCCATCGAACTCAAAATCGGTAATATTGCCATCCAGTTGCTTTAGGGCGATATTCTTTGCTTCACTTGCGGAAATGACGGGATTATTTTGGGCAGTCGCAAATAAATTCGACTGTGCAAATACAGTGCCTCCACCAATAGCGATTAATAATGCAGGAATAACTAAAAACTTTTTATTCATATTCATTTGCTCCTTTTGGTTGTTTGTAACTTTAGTATAACGAGCGAATATGAAAACTGGCTGAGAGAATTATTAGAAATTGATGAGAAATTAATCCTCGTATTGAATCGATAAAATTTTGCCTGTAATCGCATGCACTTGAACGGTTACTTCATCTTCTTGCTCAATTTCGATAAAGTAGCTGCCGCCATCCGAACTGTTTTCATAATCAACGGAATCGACTTCGCCGGGCACTTCCTTTAAAGCAATGTTTACAGCTTGCTGTTCAGATAGTAATGGTTTTGAAGAATTTGGCTGTTTTGCTTCTCCTTTCGTTATAGCTGGATTACTTGATGGCGATTGCTTGGCATTCGTTTCATTTTCCTGTTCTTCATTTTGTGTAACTTCCGAATTAGGGGTGTTTTTACCATCCGTTTCGTTCCCGGCGTGCTGCGCTGTATTTTTATGAACGAGCACTAATTTTGAAAAATGACCGGTCACCGGATTTACGTTTACTTCAAATATTGAACCATTTTTATTAAAGGAAGCGACAAAACTATCATTTTGTTCGACTAATGTTTGTACTTTCGCATTGTATATCTGTTCAATTTGCGTAGTTATTTCATTCGCCGTAAGCCCATGCGATGTTGTTAGCTGTTTTACGGCAATAGCGATGAATAATCCGATGACCATCACTGCGATGCATAACAATGCCCATTTAGTTTTCATGCTGCACACCTCCTGAAAGCGGCACAATTAAATGAATGGTTGTCCCTTTCCCAAGTTCGCTTTCGATTGAAACATCGGCATTTAAACGGTCGGCAAGTTCCTTTGCAATCGATAATCCAATGCCGGTACCACCCGTTTTCCGGTTGCGGTCTTTATCGACACGGTAAAAGCGATGAAATAAGTTCGGCACATCTTCTTGCGGAATGCCGATACCGAAATCTTGTATCGTAATATGCAAATCTTTTTTTGCGGATGCACTTATTTTAATGAAATCCTCACTATATTTACGGGCATTATCAATGAAAATAAAGAGCAGTTGTTTTAGTTTAGCCTCGTCGGTCGTAATCGGAATATTTGGTACGCTTATATGAATTTCACGATGATATGCCGCTTTTATACTTTCGGCAATTTGTTCGATGAATGGCTGGAGTGCAAAGGTCGTCATCGTCACTTTCGTTGTTTCATTCGTTTTCGCAAGTGCAAGCATTTGTTCAACCATTATTTTCATATTGTTAGTCTCATTTAAAATCGCAAGAAGTGCCTCTTCCGTCACTTCCGCATCTTGTGTGCCGCGGCGTTTTAATAGCTTCGTATAGCTTTCAATCACAGTTAACGGCGTTTTTAATTCATGTGCCGCATTGCCGACAAATTGCTGCTGTTTGTCATGTGCATCTTCTAGCTGTGCCATTAAATGGTTATATGTTTTTGCCATTTGTGTGATTTCATCCTTCGTTTGTCTGCGAAGGGGGATTTGCTCGAAGCTTGATTGTTGAATGTTTTTTTCCATTGTCGTCGTTAACTGTTGGACTGGTTTGACGATGAGTCTTACTAATAGCTGGCTTGCTAAATAAATTGGCATGAGCGCCACAAGTGTCATCAACACTAAAATAATCATAAGCCGGTTCAAATTTTCGGTAATTGTAGGCAATGGTTGGATTAATTTTGCCTCGACAATTTCATCATTCGGCCAAATGAGCGGGGTAGTGAGCGCAATATGGGGAACATCCTGAATAATTTTTTTTGTATAATGTTCTGTCGCATCTATTTTATAATTTATTTCATTGGCCGTCATTTGGAGACGAATCAGGGTTTTTCCCGCCGCATCCTGGACAAAAATTGCGCCGTCTGTCGGGATATAGGCGTGGAAAATCGTATCAATTCCTTCTGTAGAATCCAGGGAGCTGACCGCTGTTGCCAATTCATTTGCACGCGCCTGTAATTGTACCGCCTCTGTTGAAAAGGCAAATTCCTTATACAGAAAGTAAATGCCTGTGAAGCTTCCTGTTAAAATAATCGATGTGAGCAATGTTGAGAAAAGATTAACTTTCGTATTAAGCTTCATTGGCCGCACCCTTCAATACGTAGCCGACACCACGGACTGTATGAAGCAGCGTAGGCAAATTTAAATTCACGTCGAGCTTTTGGCGCAAATAGCGTACGTACACATCGACTACATTTGTATCCCCAAAATAATCAAAGCCCCATACGGCATTAAGTAGTTGTTCGCGTGATTGCACATGTTTTGCGTGTTTCATAAAATGTAGCAGCAAATCAAATTCCCTACGTGTTAAATCAATTGGATGATTTTGCCGCCAAACTTCGCGCGTTTGTTCGTTTAATGAAAGATCATCAAATTTATAAGCGTTTTCTTCAATTTGCCGCGGAACTGATTTTTGCGAAAATCGCAAGGCAACACGAATGCGGGCTAGAAGCTCATCAAATTCAAATGGTTTTGTAATATAGTCATTCGCCCCGTAATCCAGACCTGCCACTTTATCCTCTATATCACTTTTCGCGGTTAGTAAAAGAACTGGAACTGTTTCATCATGCTTCCTGATCCGCTTCAATACTTCCAACCCGTTTAGTTCCGGCAGCATGACATCAAGAAGTATTAAATCGAAATGCTCTTCATGGAATTTTAATAAACCGTCTGTTCCTGTATGTGTCAATGTTGTTTCGTACCCTTCAAAACCAAGTTCCAGCTGCAATACACGCGCAATTTGCTGTTCATCTTCAACGATTAATATTTTCGCCATGTGACACCTTCTTCTATCTATTTGTATTCATCGTAAAATATAAGAGGGGGCTTGGCAATGAAGAAGTCACAAATGGATAGGAAATGAGAGAAGAAGGAAGAAAAGGCTCTTCGCCAAAAGTTGGGGATGAAAAAACTTCATGCCAAGGCGACTCCAGCAGCAGAAGGAAGGGGGAGGGAGCATGGAACAAAAGCTAAGTACGCCACGTCCTGTGGCAACGCTTTTGTGACCAACATCGTGTTGGCCTCGTGCCCGCGGAA
>NZ_JBQCJW010000067.1:0-4633 GCF_051967575.1 Solibacillus silvestris | reverse complement strand
CCTGTGAGAGTAGGACGTCGCTTCGCGAAAGTAAAACCACTGAGAAATCAGTGGTTTTTTTGTATTGTAAGGAAATTTGCCACTTAAGCTGGGCGCAGTAAGATAAAGCTTTAACTAGTAGTGAGCTTATGCTTAAAAGAAGACTATGAAAGCATATAAAGTATGCTGTTTGGGGATTATTCAAGCTTTGAGGAAAATTTAGAGCCTTTAATGAATTTACAAAAAAATTGAATAGTTGACTCAAATTAAATAGCGCTCACATATGTTGACTAGCAATTCTGAGCGCTTTTACTTATAAAGACGAACATACTGAAATGTAGCTTATAAAAGGATAAATTTAATTAATTGCTTATAGAGTAATCAATATTTTTTATAGGAGCTCATTGGATGGAACACTTTTTTATCGCTGCAACTGTATCCCAATCTTAAAGCTAAGTAAATATATTAAAATCCAAATTATCGTGTGGTGAGAATCGTTTAATGAGTACAGGTGGGAAGCATATTATTGATACTATTCAAGAAAAAAAAGATTCTATACACTGATTCGATTAGCTTATTACTATATGAAGGATCGCTAAGCAGCAGAGAATATTGTACAGGATGTATTTATTAAAATGCATCATACACAAAATAAATATGAGGAACGTGGGGAGCCCGGAAGGCCAAAACAAAAGCAACTGCAAACGCCTGTCCTTCACTGGGTTTACACGCCAGCGTCTTTGTGCAATGACGCATTGGCTTCAAGGAAATACTTAAATTCAAAGTGAGCTATGTTAAGTGAGCATTGGATAAATCCGGTTATTGAATTATTATGGCGAAATATAGGAAATAAGAGCAACTTTGGAAGTTACATACTCGTCTCACTTGTGAAGGGAAAATGATTCAGGGAGATTAAAAAATGTCTAAAATGAATCCATTAGTTCTGATTGAAGAAATATACAATGAGCATTATGCGTATTTAAGAAACTTTTTAATAGGTCTAACCAAAAGTGACGTAATCGCTGATGATATTATTCAGGATTTTTTTACAAAAATCTTAGTTTCACCTTCAGTAGTTACAGAAGTTAAATATATGAGGAGTTGGTTAATAACAGGGGTTAAAAACACACTGCTAGATTATTATAAAAAGAAGAAACCTGAGTTGTTTCAAAATGAGAACATTATTGAAACGTTGTTGGTTGATAATTATACGCCAGAAGTAAGTGCAACAATAAACAACGAATTGGAAACAATCTTAGGCAAGCTATCCACTACTGAGAAAGCAATTATTATTGCAAAAGAATATTATGGTTATGACTATAATGAAATTAGTGATCTTTTAAATATACCCGTATCGACAATAAAATCGATAGTGTTCAGAATGAGAAAAAGAATGATTAAAGTGAGGTAATTCTATGGATTCTTTCAAAAAAATACATCTTTTATCTCTAGAGTTGATTCCCATAATCAATGATCTGGATGATGAGCCGCGACAGGTTGTTTTAGAACATATCACTTACTGTGAAGATTGCAAAAAATTATATGATAGTACAGAGAACTTTAATTCAAGTATGCCAAAGCAAGAATACTCAGAAGATGTGGAGTTAAAGCCTTTAAAAAAATTAGTGCAGTTTAATAATGGATTAAAGTTATTACTCATTACTGTAAGAGCGTTAATTTTATTTTATATTGTTTACTCCAGCTTTAAATATTATGGTGTAGAGTCTGTTAAATTATTGCTAGAGTATTTCAGATCTGGGATATTTCTATTTTACATACCAGCTGCCATATTTCTACTTGTATTTACGTTTACTTTCTTTAATAAAAAATGGGTTTGGATATCGTTAGTGATTGATTTAGTAATTATTTTATTTTTAGAAAAAGTGCTGCAGTTATTTTTATAAATGGAGGTGTTAAATTGATGTATTTAATCATGTTGGGTGGATTGTTTTTAGGTGTTTTATTTTTTGCGTTTGTATTTATTGCTTCAAAAAAGAGTGGCAAATATTATTTAGCACCGGTCATTACCTTTTTGTTTTCGGGAATGATTGTGGCATACAGCCTATTTCTCGTTGGAGGATTCGAAGGAATGGGTTACTTATTTTTAGCAGTAGGCTTTCTAGTTGTTAGTATTGTGGGGACATTACTTTTACCCTTATTAATCCCGAAGATTACATCGCAACATCTTAATAAAAGAGATAAAATCAGTTTATTGCTTTTACCTATTATATTTTTTGCAACAATCGGGATATCCATAATTTCACAAGATGGCTATTGGATTATTGAACAGGCAAGTGCTGCTCCTGTTGAAACAGAAGGTTACCGAATTTCCACTATCTCCGAGGGAAGCAAAGCAATTACTTTACTATTAGGGGAAAAATACCTTGGAAAAGAGATCGAAATTAAAAATGTAAATAAATGGGGACCTACAGAAATCATTCTAAGGCTTGTAGATGGAGGGGATGATGATCAAGTTCCTTTTATACAAATAGGTTTAAAAGAAATAAACGAACCATTGAAAGTACAAACAACGGAGGGCGTGACTTTTGAACTGATAGGTAGTCCAAGAGATTAAAGTTATCCAATGTAAAATAGAATCGTGGTATAAGGAAAAGCTGTTAAAGATTATAATATGTTATTATTTAATAAATAAAAAACCGGAAATAGTTACCGAAGTGACCTCTAAAAGTTAGATACCGTTATTTCATTAGGTGGCTTAGGTAAATTGAATTTAGTATTTACCCGAGGGAACTGAAAAAGTCCCTTAAGCATAAGTGAGAGAGTACAGGAACAAAAATTCGTTCCTGTACTCTCTTTTTCTTCGATGCTGTTGATTTCCATTGCGGCGGACGCGTTTCGCAGGTACGGCTCCAGCATTCTCTCTCACTTCGCTTAGTCCGGTTGCGCTCGTACTGTTCCCGCAGAAGTCGCCCCTCTATTCCAGTCATCTGGAAGTACTGAAGCTTCTACACACGGAAGACGAAAACAAAAAGAACTGCAAATGCCTGTCCTTCGCAGGGTTTACACGCCAGTTTCTTTGTGCTGCTCTGCCAATCGAATGGCACATTGGCCTCAAGGAAATACTCGATTTTAATAGTGAATTACACCAATTTAATACTAGGTGAATTTGGTTAACCAACACTTTTGTTTTAATATAGCAACTGTAGTTAAGATTCTTGAAAAAGTGTATTAACTGCAGTGCTTTTTTATATTAACTATTCAAGGATAAAGGGACGGACTAGCAGCTACTATGAGTGAAATTTCACTTTCATGAAAAAGGGATAATTACCTCAAGAAGCCAAATGCACAACAGATAAGTAAATAGAAGTAGATTTAATGATGAATATTAGTCAGATAAATATTTAAAGAAAGGGGCTTTGCAACTAACCTGCAGTATTTAAAGGGTAAGATGCATTTTTTTGATTTTTTCATTTGTTATACTTTTTACAGGAGGTGAACAAATGAAGGTTGAGGTTGTTGTGAAGCCAGAATTCAGCGAACCAATAGCAAGAATAAGCACGAATAAAATAACTGCCAGAATTGAAATGGCTAAAAACTTGCTAGAAAATGAAGAGTTTTCTTCAAAGATCCCGGTCTATCAAGGAAAGAAACTAATCTTACTGGAGCAAAACAAAATTCAATTGATAAGGACTGAATTAGGCAATGTAATTGTATATATGGAAGATGGAAGCTGGTATGAAGTGAGGGAGACTCTACAATATTTAGAAAATACACTGGGAGAGCAATTTATCCGTATATCTAAAGGTTCCCTTATTAATATGGATTGTATAAAATCCGTTAAAGCTTCTTTTAATGGGACAATGGAAGTATTACTTGACAATGACCTTGAAGATATTATTAGTCGCAATTATCGGAAGCTATTTAAAGAAAGGTTAGGTGTAAAGTAATTGAGAAACGCAATTTCCTCTACGTTTTTGTCATTTGCTATAGGTTGTATGATTTTTATGCTTTCTTTATGTATTCAATTCTGGAAACAGGGGGAAGAGGTTTTTAATAGTATAGATCAGCAATATGATATGATTGTATTTGGTATTTTTATAGTCGGTGTCGTTGCAGGAGGGTTAGGGTCATATATTTACGCATCAAAATTCCCTAAAAAGATAAAATTATTTCTCCATTACGGTACAACGATAATATCAATAATGGTTGTTAGCGTATGGGTAAGGATAGTTGATATGTCATGGAATGCTTTATTAACTTATTTTATTCTTACTACTGCTATTTTTATTGTAATATTGTTTGCGAATTATTATATCCTTGTCAATGATGCGAAAAAGATTAATAGCGCTCTTGCAGCTCGTAAAAAATAAAGTATATATAAATTAGGACCTCTAAATATAAGCGGTAAGAGGTCTTTTATAATTTGTTTTATATTGAACAATTATAGAAATACTAAATTTCTGAAAAAGAATAAAAAAACTATTGCATTATGAATAATATCGTGATATATTATTAGAAGTCACAACGACGGCAACTTAACTTTAAAAAACATTCAAATAAATTGTTGACATAACACTTTAAGGGTGATAAGATATAAAAGTTGTCATTTGAGACGACGCAATGAACCTTGAAAACTGAACAAGCAACGTTAATGAAACAAGCTTCTTAAATGAAGCAAACAATAGATATCAGC
>NZ_JBQCJW010000066.1:0-4838 GCF_051967575.1 Solibacillus silvestris | reverse complement strand
TTTAATAGAACAGATTTTGATTTTGATAGAAAAGTTAAGTAGCTTGATGCGACAACTATATTGACAAACACCGTGACATACTTTGCACAATACCTCTCGATTGGAGCGCATGGCGATATTGCTTCATTTGATAATGCCAGCCTTGATCGGAATGCATGAGGAGCTTATGGTCTTCCGGCAATCGCTCTAAGGCTTTTTCTAACATGTCTGAAACAAGAGAGAAAGTCGGTCTAGAGCCGATTGTGTAGGTGATGATTTCTCCGTTAAACATGTCTAAAACAGGCGATAAATAAAGCTTTTCGCCAACCGTGCCTTTATAGGATTTATATTTTTTCATGCACACAATACATTTTAAGCCGAGCTCTTTCATAATGCGCTGAACCTTTTTATGATTCACTTTTTGCCCACGATTCGCCAGTTCATCACGGATACGTCGGTAACCATAACGACCTGTGTGTTCGTCGTAAATCGCTTGAATTTCAGCTTTTAAATCAGCTTCTGGATCAGGTAAATCGAATTTTTTCGCGGTATGATAAAACGTACTGCGTGGAATCTCTGCGTACGCTACAAGTGCTTTCACCGAATATGTATCCCTTAATTCACAAATGACTTTTACTTTGTCTTTCGTGGTGATGCTTCCTTGGCTTGAACTAAGGCATTCAACTTTTTTAAATACGCATTTTCCATTTCAAGCTGTTGAATACGTGCTTGAAGTGCTTCTGTAGAGCCTTCTGTTAATACTTTTTTAGGTTGTTTAGCCGATTCTTTTTTCATGGATTGACGCCCCTTTTTCTTTGGCTGAAGGGCATCATCTCCTAATGATTCGAATTGTTTTTGCCAATTCCGTATAGACGAACTGGCGGCCACATTGAAAATCGCTGCCGTTTCGTATAAGGACGTACCGTGTTCAGTCATATAGTTAAGTACGTCTAGTTTAAACGCTTTTGTATAATTTGTATATCGCCTGACAAACACTTCTACGCCGTTATTTCGGTATTGGTTCGTTAACGTTAGTAAATAGCGATGTGAAATACCAAAATCCGTAGCGACTGTTCTGGAGCTTTCCTTGCCATTTAGATAGCGTTCAACCGCTGCTAATTTATCTTCTGCGCTCATTTTAGCCATAGAAAAACTGCACCTCCTTGTTAGTTGTGTCTAACAACTGGGGTGCAGTTCAAATCCGTGTTTGTGGCTTTTCTTATGGAACATTGTTTATACAGGTTTTTATGCCGTTTCTTGAAAAGTCAGTATCAGCAACTGTTTTCAGCGTTTTAGATTATCCTGCACAATCGGCTTTAATGAATAAAATTATGTATATTTCTTAACATTGTAACCGCATTTTTCTGACGGGATCCCTATGTAAGATGGAGTCCGACTTGTTGTAATGAACGGAGCTTGCTTGGCCCATCTCTTCAAATTTTGAATGATGCCCGTCATCAAAACTTGTGTTTCTACTTTTTGAAGACAACGGTATCTGGTGTAACGGAGTCCGTGGTTTTCTTTACTTTGGGCAAAACTCAGTTCAATCGTTTGAGGCCGTACAATTCTTAAGATCTTCCCGATCCATGAAAGGCGCATTTCTCTTAAACGGTCATACGTCGGTTGATGAATCGAGATACGTAAAACCCGATCCATATCTTCTTTGAGAGCGAAAGGACAGTTAAAACAACTTCCTTTAGGTGCCTTAAATTCATGATAGCCTTGACTCGTCGTTGTAGCATATGTGAAGGGTACGCCATTTGGACAACAATAAAGAGTTTCTGTCACTTGTTTAAATTAAACTTTTTTACATTGAGGATGCTCCTTAGAACGTGATCGTTTATATGGCATCGAAACAAAAAAGTTTCGCTCGAATAGAGCCTTCGCACAAGCCGCATTGTAGTAGCCTGCATCTAATGTTATTTCCTTTGCATAACCCCCAAACAATTCTTTTAATTGATCTACCTGTTTCGGTAAGTTTTTATGTCCCGGAACATTGGCGGCTGTCACGTCTGTCGCAATAATAAAACTATGAAGCGTATCGACAATCCGATGTTCAAAATACGCAAACTGTCCCCGTTCTACATGTTTCACAGAAAGTCGAGCATCTGCATCAATCGGACTAAAATTGGTTGAGGCGTATTCGATTTTAGGTTCGGGTGGCTTTAATGCTTTCTTTCCTTGACGTGTGCGAAAGGCATTGATGATTTCAAGATTTTCTGATTTGACTTGCCTTGTTTTTCGGATCAGGAGCTTTTGGCGAAGGCGTTTATTGGCATTCGCTTTTAATTCCGTTTCATCCCCTGCCCATGTTTCATTGGCAATAAAACCCTCTGCTTGAAGTGTAAGAAGTTGTGTACGATGAAACGCGCGCCAAAAAGAGGCTCCTTGTAGGCGTTCCAATAGAAAACGTGAAACGGTACTATGATGTGGCACTTTTTGAAATGGGGAAATTCCTAAAAACCAGCGATAGGTAGCATTGGACTGAATTTGTTTACAGGTGAAACGGACAGAGCGAAAACCTTCTAGCCCCTGAATCACAAGAATTTTAATGAGAAAAAGCGGGTCAACGGTAGGACGCCCTGTTCTTGTAGGAGAATAATAGGGAAAAAGCTTTTGATAAATCTACTGCCAATTCATGAGTTGATCTAGTTGAATTAATAAGTGAGTTGGGTCATACATAGCTTGATAAAACTGGCGATTTTTTCGATGTCTTGACATAAATGCATAAAAACATAAAAATCCCTCCAATTCATAGAAATAATGATTTGGAAGGACTTCATCCGAATTTTCACAAAATATCTATTGACAACGGAGTTTATCAACAGAATGAAACAGCCTTATATGCAAATATAAGACTGTTTCAGATGCGGTTCATTAATACTTTAGCATTATTATGATTCAAAATTGATAATACTATTACCGAATTTTAGTTGCACGAAGATGCATGAAATCTGTTGGTTCTTTATATGTTCCTAAATAACGTTCAAGCTTTCTTCTTTCATTTGGTCTGTCTATTGTTGTGCCCCACCATTGTCCATATACATCATATACGTTAGCTTTTAGATAAAAGTCTAACTCATAGTATCCAGGTATCGTAATATCTGTTTCTGACTTTGTTCCTGCAGTAACAGTAACACTCTTTTGTTTATCGTATGTGTAATTAAAGTGTCCTTCTAATTCCGCAATAAATTTCGCTCCACCTTGAGCTCTTGCGCCTTGATCAAAAGTATGTGAAGAATAATTAGTTTTAGATACTGTTCGTTCCCATGTGTATTTCGAAGTCACTCCAGTTGGAAGTTCAAATGAAGTGTGATGAAACAACATAAATTTATCGTCGTACCCTAAACGAACACCTCTAGGACTTCCTGCATATCCATTAGCCTCATATTTAATGAATGAAGATAAAGGGGCGACGATTTCATCTTTGTTAGATTTATTAGTAACATCTTTATTTAGAAGTTCACTTGCCTCTACTATTTCTGTAGAGTGTGGATAATGAATATTTTCGTTTTCTTCAGCAGATGCATAACCGTTAACCCCTCCTGAAAGCAATAATACTGAAAGTGTTAGAGCAGAAAAACTTTTCATAAATTTTAATTGAATCATGTTCATTTCCTCCTAATTTAAATGTTTTTCCAGTTCTTGTAAGAACTGTGCTGTTTGACTAAGTGTGAATACATCAACATTATCGGGATTGCTCGATATACCGACAATTGAAAGTGAATAGCCGTTTCCTGAGAATCCATAAATACTAACTTCTGAATCTGAGAATATAGTATTGTAAGTATCTTTATACACACCTGTTTCAGAGTTATATTTTTTTTCGTTATAGCTAATGCTGTGATTCCATAAGCGTCCGTCTCGTTCCTCCGAGGCGCTTACACTTAAAATAATAATCATTCCATTTTCGGCATTCTTATAAACAAATTTTTTATTTCTCTGATAAAGGCCATCTTCAAGATCCTGTCGACCAGCTATAACATCTGGGACACCTACAATGTCCCCGTTTTCCCCCAGTATTTCTTTGTATCCTTCCATGTTAAATTCATTTTGAATTCGATCTACAAGTAATTCATAATTTGAAGTGTCCAAATTATGAGTTTTAGACATAGCTATACTTGTAGCTGAATTTTCATTAGAGAAAAATAAATAACTAGCGGTACCTCCAAGTAGAAATACTATCAAAATACCAATGATGATTTTAAATTTCATAAGCAACGCCTTCCTACTTAGTATTATTGATTACAAGAAACTAAGATAACCTTATTAATCATCCCCCCTTATAAAGTTTCAAATTAAGACTATTTCCTGATACTATCTGTATTAGTGTTTCCCACCTATCGTATCATCTTCTCCCAGAATACTAATTACTGGTGTTGTATGTTCAGTAATAGTATCTTTGTCACTATAAGAATTAAAAAATAGTCCAAAAGCTAAGAAAAATCCTACAACAATTTTGAATTTTTTTCTCATTTCTTTAACTCCCTTTAATTTCTTATAATAAAACTACTAAAATATTAATTTTTATTATATAGGATGTTATGCAATAATTAGAAAAAAAGGGGGAGAATGTATTGGAAAATTTTGGAGAAAAAATGACTTATTTCAGAAAATCTAAAGGTTTGTCTATTAAGAAGTTAGCAGAAAATTTATGTGATGAATCCACTATTTTTAGGTTAGAAAAAGGAAAACAACTTCCAAGACTAGAAATTTTAAACGATATTTGTATGAAGTTAGAGATACCGTTACAAGCTTTATTTCCCTTTAATGAAGAAGTAGAAGTGGATCTACGTCAAATTTTCGGACACATTCTGCCTAAGTTTTTTCTTGGGGCAACATCCCGAACGGATTGTTCC
>NZ_JBQCJW010000065.1:0-4857 GCF_051967575.1 Solibacillus silvestris | reverse complement strand
TGGTGGAGGATGACGGGCTCGAACCGCCGACCCCCTGCTTGTAAGGCAGGTGCTCTCCCAGCTGAGCTAATCCTCCAATGGGAATTTTGCGAATTACATGTTTGTAGTTTGTAACCGCTCGTCCTTTCTCATAAGGACAAGATTTATAATATCAGTATTCTTTCTATAATGCAATACCTTTTTTGAAACTATTTTATAAAATAATGTTTTTTTCTAAATTTGCCATTAACTAGCCTTGTTGGCTAATGTAAACGATTACTTAGCATAACGAAATTTTAATATGATTATCCGTTTTTTTCAAGAGTTGTTTGTGCTTTTTTTATAAATAATAATTTATTTGAATGATTTTTAATCTAATATATCTTTAATAAACTATGTAAATATAATTTTTATTACGTTGAATTTTTTTAGGATGTTATTTTCTTTAGGGATACCTCTAATAATTACTTCTACAACTTTATTAGGTTTAACAATTTCAAAGTAAATAGCATTTGCTGATTTCTCAAATTTAAAACTACAGCATTTACAAACACCACAATTGGTTCAGGTAAAGTAAATTCGTCTTTAGCGGCTAAATTAATTAAATATTTTTCTTTACTAACATCTGCACTATCATCATTTCAGTTATACTATATCGGATAAATAGCTTAAGAATTTTTCTGGATAGCTCAATTACTGTTGCAATTTGCATATTGATTTATGCGCGGGGCAATACATATAACACTCTAAACTTTATCATTTCAATGTTTAGAGTGTTTTATTTCATATATTCTTTGATACTTAATTGTTAATTGCATTTAATCTCCATTCTTCTTCTAAAATGGCATAATAATACTCATCCCACCACTCATTTTCGTTTGGAATGCATTTTTTAAAATTGCCTTCCCTTCTCATTCCAATCTTCTCCATAACTCGATACGATGGGATATTCTCAGGCTGGCAAGTTGCTATAATCCTATGTAACTTCATTTTTTCAAAGCCAAACTCCAACATTGCTTTTGCTGCTTCAGAAGCATAACCTTTATTGTAATATTTCGGATTGAACACCCAGCCGATTTCATATGTATGTTCACCAAAATATTTCCCAAAAAAGATATGCCCAATTAGAATATTATTATCTTTCAATACGACAGCGAATTTTTCAGCTTTATCGTTCATATTCAGGCTTATAAACTCTTTTGCAGTTTCTTCAGTAAAAACGCCTTCAGGTATGTATTTCATAACATTCCTATCCGATGTATATTCATATACTGCTTGCAAATCTTTTAATTCAAATTTACGTATCAATAACCTTTTAGTTTTAATATGCATTTCATAACCCCCATCAATAAGACTAATTTTATTATCCTTTTTACGATATTAATTCTTATACTACTGAATTACCCGCCAGTTTAAATCTGAAAATTACTGAATTGGCGTTTGAAAGCTTGTATAAGATGTTTGTTGCCCCTATTAGTTCAAAAGGGAATTTTACTTTGGGTGCTTTATTTATTCCATTCCTCCCTAGCAAAGGCTATTGCACTTTCAATAGTTAATATATTTCCCTTGAGCCAAATTTCGCCCATTTCTTTGTATTATTTCATCGCTTATTTTTTTATATCATTTCTTATGTCAGACATCCCATATCCCTCCTCCTCAACCTCATTCTTTAAAATCTATTTCGGTGCAAATTATATATTCCCTTCAAAAATCCTATATTGTATCATTGCCACGTTAATATGATTCATTTATTGAGAAAACGATTTGCATTTTTTTATGTCTTTATTATTTTATACGCAATTTTCTTGTAAGTGAGTTAATTTCATAACTCCAATCCCTTGTCTCCCAAGGGTTTCAACACAATAAAAAAAGGGCACCTCCCCAATTTGGTATAATTTAAGTGACCAAACCAAAATTATCCCTGAGGTGAATACCCTATGACCATTATAAAACAAATGCGTCTGTTTGACATCCAAGAATTAATGGAAATGGAAAGTTCTCATCGTTTTGATGCGATTTTGGCCACTTTCGACCTACAGCCGATTTTCCAACTGTTCCGTAAAACAACCATGTACGGTGCGCCGCGAGAGTTAAACTACGGTGCGATGATTCAATCATTAGCGATTCGTATTGTCGAACGTATTCCAACCGTAAAAGATTTAGTGAAACGGCTAAAATATGATCTTATTTTTCGATTAGATTGTGGCTTTCTATTATCCGATTCAGTGCCATCTGAAGCTTCTTATTCACGAATGGTCGACATGATCAGCCAATCAGATGTCTTTCGTCAAATGAATGATGACCTCATTCAATCTGCTTTTACAGAAGGATTTTTAGCTGATGAACACGTTAGTTATGACGCGACACATTTTGAGGCACGTGATGCGTCCAAACCATCTGAGAAAAAAGAAAAAGCACCTAAAAAACGCGGACGTAAATCGAAAGAAGAGCGTGAGGCTTGGCTCTTAGAACAAGCAGAAATCGAAGCGAATCTCACAACGTATGAAAAGAAATTAGCAGCTCAATTAACAATCCCGATCGCAACCCTTATACAAGACATGCCTATTGAACCGAAGTGGGGCGTGAAGAAGAATAGTGACGGAAAAAATACGTTCTGGTTCGGATACAAAGGACATTTGGCTGTCTCAACGAAAAGTCAGTACATCGTGGCATGCTTGATGTCGTCTGGCAATTTAAGTGATAGTAAAGCGGCGATTCCTCTATTAAAAAAGGTAGAAGAAGTTGTGCCAAATCAATTTACAACCGCTATTTTCGATGCGGGATATGACTATGAAGCGATTTATCGCCAAATCTTCAATCAAGATATGAAAGCAGTCATTCCTTATGTGAAACGCAACGAATCTGAACTTGTAGGCTTTGATGAACATTTCCGACCTACGTGTGTACGAGAACATAGCTACTGTTACGACAGCTTTGACGAGAAATATAAAAGCTTGAAATTTACACGTCCAAAAGAATGTGCAACGTGTCCATTACGCGAGGATTCACTGTGTCAAAAAGTCTATAAAATCAAGTGTGAAACGGATATTCGCAAGTATACGTACCCAGCAAGAGGCTCCGCATTATGGACGAAACTGTACAAAGAACGTACAGCCGTTGAACGCGTGAATGCCTACTTAAAAGAATATTTCCAATTAAATAACGTCCGTCACCGAACAGGTAGAAAAGCGAAGCTCCATTTCCAACTAGTGACGTTTATTTATAATGCCTGCAAATTAGCCGTCGATCGCATGAATGTATTATTACAAGCACAACAGCAAGTAGCATAATTTTAAAAAACGTAAGTTTTGATATAGGAGCAGTCTAAGCTCTTGAAAAAGTCGATTTATGAAATTGATTCAAGTTAAAACAATTTTACTATTTGTATCGTTCAACACCATAACATGGGTTTGATTTCCATTGCGGGTCGGACGCTTTCAGTAGACACGAGGCCAACACGATGTTGGTCACTAAAGCGTTGCCCCAAGACGTGGCCTACTTAGCTTTTGTTCCTAGTCTCTCCCTCGGTGCTCCTGCCGCTTCGCTTTCGCCGCAACATAAATTTTGCTGTTCTCGCCCGAAGCTTGCTTGTGACTGTCGCTAATGCTTTCGTTACAGAGAAAATCTTATAGCGAAAGGCGCTAGCCGTCAGCTGGTGTTTTTTCAGTGCGAAAGGTGAAACCGTCAGCACGAACACTCGCCTCCCTTCCATTCCAATCAACTCGCTTTGGCATGAAGTTTTGTCATCCCCAACTTTTGCTGAAGAGCCACTTGTATCCATATATAACGAATATAGTTAATGAGAATATTATGAGGAAAGTTAAACAGCTTCCGCGAAAGCCGTCCAATTATAAATTGACATTTCGTACAATATCAAAAAAGTAAAGGATATAATTCGTTTCCGTTTTTTCGGTTATAATCAAGAAAGAAAAGCCGGATAAATCAAAAAAATGGCGGGTTTAAAGTTTGCCGGATAGTCTTTATGCTAAAAATGGATAGAAAAAGAAACGACAACAACTTCTTTCCCAAATAGAAGAAAACGGCATGATGTAAAAACAATGCCTAAGGGTCGCTAAATTACAAGAAAAGATAGCAGATCAACATAAGGACTCTTTCTCAAAATTAAACGAATTAGCGATCAACTACGATACGAGGAGTATATAGGATTGGAACATGGAAGGATTTTTTAAAGCTATGTTGAAAAAGCAGGCATGGCAATCAATGATGAATACTTACGTTACGCAATTTTCGTTCAATAGAAGTTGTAGTGACAGGGAACTGCTCAAAAAGAAACAAATCTTCCCCTTCTATTGAGATGTATTCTTGCTGTGATGCAAAACAGCCTATGTCATTATAAAATCATGTCTACCGTTGCTTAAATAGCTTTGAGGGAGGAAGCGACTATAATGCAGCTAATTAATACTAGCACGAAGGTTTACGCCTCTTACCATTATTATAGATGCAAAAGCTTTTGGAACGAAAAGATTTACTTATAGAAGAAACGAGTAGTCGAGAAACTCCCTAGTTCAAGGAAATAGTAAGATTAGTTAAGTGAACGGTGATTTACAGACTATTTTATGCCTATTGAACCAATTTTCCGCATTTTGCCATATGACTCGAAGTTATTCGGGGGAATTCTTGCAAAGGTCGTTAACTTAAACTTGAACGTCACAAGAAAAGTTCATCAAACCGAAGAAGGTAAAAACGGGCTTCTTTTTAAACATAACCAATATTATAACTCTATTAAGGCAAACGAGCAAAAAAGCTAAGTACTAGTCAATGTACTTAGCTTTTTTATATTTCTTATGTATGACCCGTACGGGATTCGAACCCGTGTTACCGCCGTGAAAGGGCGGTGTCTTAACCACTTGACCAACG
>NZ_JBQCJW010000064.1:0-5100 GCF_051967575.1 Solibacillus silvestris | reverse complement strand
CATACACAAAAAAACGAAATGACATGACGTCATTTCGTTTTTTTGTGTGGACCAGAACTATTTATGTCCCAGCCTCTATTTTTTCTTTAATTTTGCGCTTGTGGAGTTTGGGTTGGTGGTGTTAAAACTTTTAAAAGCTCAAGACGAGATTTCGTAACTGTCGCCGTAACACCTAATTTTGATAAGTTTGTAACAATACGCTTTAAATCAATCTCTTTCGCCATTCGATTACACCTCAAACTTTCCTTTATTAGTATATATAACGAAAATAATTTCTAAAAGTTTCAACTTTTCAAGGTCAGACCTTCTACTTCTCTATGTTATCATGGAAATGTTTATTTATATTTTTCAGTTTTGTGACAAAAGTAAAGGATAGTTAAATTTAACCAATTCATAAAACTAATAAACCTTTTTTAGCTTTTTCGATTAAAATAAATATTTTTTTCGCAGCAATTTTTATAATTACATATGAATTAACTTATTTATCCATATTGATGACGTTTATATTTATCAAATTAACACTACGTGCATAGTAAAAACGATTCGCATTTAAATTTTAGGCATGTTTAGCAAAAATTACAAGTGGAAATATTGTAAAATATCACGAACATTTTTTGAAGTTATAGCGATTAGATAGGAACAATTTATTGTCCCGAATATCCTTTAATTAATAATTTCACATAGATGTGACTTCAATAGGAGGAACTTCAGTTGGCACATATAGAGAAAAATATTTTCATCCCGAAGGAATTAGTAAATTATCATAGCAGTTTAAGTCATTCTGCTGAACAGGCAGCAATTTTGAAACCCGTGAAGCAGCCCGCATTTTTGCATGAAAGCAAATTTGCAGGACTCCCATTTTTGACACATAAAATGGAACACCCTAAAGACAATCAAAATCGCTATATGATATTTTTGGCGCAGCTCAACTTTTCGGAAATACAGCTGGCAAAGCCATTTCCGGAAGACGGCATTTTACAATTTTATATCCCGCAGCAATGTTATGAAAAAGTAAAGCTCCATTCGGAGTATTGTCATTTTAAAGTACAATATATACCTTATTCTGGGCACTATAATCATTTTATTCACGACTTCACCTACTTAGAAGATATAAATTTAAGCAATTTTCCGATTCAGCAGGAAATGAAGCTTATCTCCACAACCCGATTCGAACCTGTATCGGCAATGGACTATCGCTTGAATAATTATTTCAATCCCGAAATTATGAATGTGGCGATTACGCTGGATGATCGTTCATTCCAGGATGTTTATTTGGAAAGCTATTTGGCGGCCGAACATAAAATCGGGGGCTATCCATATTTTATTCATCAGGATTTCAGAAAAAACTCTGCGTATTTGCAGCGTTACGATACATTGCTTTTGCAAATTGTTTCGAATGACGAGCAAAATATTATGTGGGGGGATAGCGGAATTATTAGCTTTTTTATTAACTCCACAAAATTGGCGCAATGCGATTTTTCGGATATTTACTTCCATATTGAAGAATATTGATGCACAATATGAAGCACTTGCTTATACAATTGTCGAGTGTTTCTTTTTTTGTTTTGCGTTCATACGATATAATGGAGGAAAATAAGGAAAGTAGGTGAACTTTTTGAGCGCTATTATCCAAACTTACTTTTTAGTACCTTTTATTATGTTTTTGAATATTCTTTTCGCTTTAACCGTAATTTTTTTAGAGCGTAAAAAACCTTCATCGACTTGGGCATGGCTGCTCGTTCTTTTTTTCTTGCCGTTTGTTGGATTTTTCCTCTATTTATTATTAGGGAGACAGCTTAGAAAGAAACATTTATTCCGTTGGGACGGAAGAAAAGATATCGGGATTGAACAACTCATCAGTTACCAGATTGAAGCAATTCAAAATGACGAGCTGGAGCTGCGGAACGAGCATATAAAAAATTATAACCATCTTATTTATATGAATTTAAAAACAAATAATGCCGTTTTGACGCAAGATAATGATGTGAAAATTTTCGATGATGGGGGCGACAAGTTCGAAGCTCTTATAAACGACATACTCCACGCAAAAAATCATATTCATATTCAATATTATATTTTTAAATTGGATAATTTAGGGCAGCGGATTATAAATGCCTTAGTAAAAAAGGCGAAACAAGGTGTGAAAGTAAGGATTTTATATGATGAGATGGGTTCCCGCAGTGTGCGAAAACGGCATTTTAAAGAGTTGTTGGAAGCTGGCGGCGAAGTGGAAGTGTTTTTCCCATCTATACTGCCTTTAATCAATCCGCGATTAAACTTCCGGAACCATCGTAAAATCGCTGTCATAGATGGTCGCATCGGCTATATCGGCGGATTTAATGTCGGGGACGAATATTTGGGCTTATCCGATCGATTCGGCTATTGGCGCGATACCCATTTACGCATTGAAGGAAGTGCTGTTCATCCGTTGCAGACCCGCTTTATTTTAGATTGGAATCAAGCGAGCGCGAAAAATGATATTTGCTATGCAGAACGCTACTTCCCGATTATCCCGCAAAAAGGGACAGCCGCTTTGCAAATCATTTCAAGCGGACCTGATACGGAATGGGAAGTTATAAAAAACAATTATTTGCATTTAATAGCGAATGCCAAAAAATACGTGTACATACAGTCCCCGTATTTCATTCCGGATGAATCATTTTTTGATGCTATTCGCATTGCGGCTCTTGCTGGTATCGATGTGCGGATTATGATACCGAATAAGCCTGACCATATGTTTGTGTATTGGGCCACTTATTCGTATGTGGGGCCGCTCGTCGAAGCCGGCGCGAAGGTTTACCATTATGAAAAGGGCTTTATCCACGCGAAAATGATAGTCGTCGATGATGAGATTGCCTCTGTCGGTACAGCGAACATTGATGTACGGAGCTTTAGTTTAAACTTTGAAGTAAATGCCCTGATTTATGACCATTTATTGGCACATCGTCTCGCGGAAATATTTGAAGGCGACATTTTGGACTGCTCTGAGCTTACATTGGAGCTTTATAAAAACCGTCCGACCTATATTAAATTCAAAGAATCAATATCGCGATTATTGTCTCCGATTTTATAATGAAAAAGGGATGTGCTAGCGTAACACTTCAGCACATCCCTTTTATTATGCATTAACGGGCATCAAATCATCCGTAAAAGCCTGATTGATGAAACTTAATGATCGGTTGGGGGGGTTATCCCTCAATAATTGAAATCCATTTTACTGTATCCCCAAATATTCTTCCAATGTGACTCCTGCTTCATAAACTTTCGTTGCCATGTCACCTTCCAAATAGCGGAAATGCCATGATTCATGCATGAAGCCTGTTATATCCTCTTTCCCTTTTGGGTAGCGTAGGATAAAGCCGAATTCATAGCAATGCTGGGCCAACCATTGTCCGGCTTTTGATTCGCCGAAAGCACTTGTCAGCCATAAATCTTCGCGGCCCTTTTCTCCGATGTCAAAGGCTAAACCTGTCTGATGCTCTGAATACCCTGGTCTTGCACTATAGCGGTCAGCCGCATCTTTTCCGTCCCGATTCACATAACGATCGTATAATGTCTTTTGATATTCATAAGAACGAAAACCACTGAATGCCACAAGCTCAATACCTTCTTCTTTCGCTGCGGCTGCCATTTTCTCGAAAGCAGCTCGCGCCTTAGGATCTTCGCCTTTATTATAAGATGCTGGGAGCGGGTTCTTTTTGTTCGCAATTAAAACCCCTTTTACATAAGTAGGTTCTGTCGGAGGCTTTTGCCCAATAAGATAGCCATTTTCCAACTGTTCATCTTCTGAAGGTGGCGTTGTACTCGGTTTCTCTAAAGAGGGCTGCTCATTTTTTTGGTCTATTGGCTTTGAATTTGTTTGTTCGCCATTTTTATCCGTTATATCCACCTTCCCTACGTCTTGGGGCTGTTCAGGTTGTTCTGTGTCAATCGTTTTGTCTGTCACTTCTTCATTTCCCTGCTCTGTCGGGATGAGTGGAGTAGGCTGTGCGATGTTCATTTTATAATAAATTGAGCCTAAAATCGCTATTAATATAACGATTGATATGGAAATAATCAATGCAATCGGGCTTTTTCTTTTCGATTTTTGGTTCATTACAGTTCGCCTTCTTTTTTTCTTTTTTTATCCTGCGACAATTACAAACAAAACGACAATCGATAGAACCGCAAAAATGATCGACATTTTCTGCATCCATTTTGCTTCCTTTTCATGTCCTTTTTCTTTAAACGTGCGCGAACGGAAAAAGTTCGTAAATGTAAACATAATCGTCATCGATAAAATGGCCGCTTCCGTATTTTGCTTTACGACAAAAAATAATGCGGATAAACTTGCTCCTGCAACTAGCACAAGCGATAATGCTTTTTCATACTTTTTCATCTTTCTCTCCTTGAATGATGATTGCAATTTTTTATTTGATTTAAGGCAATCCAATTTTTAACCTTAGACTAGTATAAAACTAGATTGAATGATAATGCAATTTTTGAAAAACCTTATAATGCTAGTTTTGTTTCTCCAAAATAAAAACTCTACATGTCACACTATAAACGATGCAGAGTTTTCATATATTATTCTTTTATTGCAATGCTTCATGCTAGACGAATAGCAGAATTTGCAAGCATTGACCAGTGTATTTTAAAAATTCAAATATAAAAGGCTATACATTTTCATATTCCACTTCCGCAATTTCAAAACGGAAAAATTCATGATGCAACTCGTCACGGAAATGCTTCGGTGTGACACCTGTATATTTTTTGAAAATTCTTGTGAAGTAGCTTTGATTGCAAAAATGGAATTGGTCGGAAATCGATGTAATGCTCTTATTCGTATGGCGCAAATAGTATTGAGATTCCTCTACACGGCGAACGTTTAAATATTCAACTAATGTAATGCCTACATGTTCACGGAAAATACGCGATAAATGACTCGTACTAATATGGAAGTTTGCTGCAATGCTTTCAACTGTCAAATCATTCTCAAGTTCATCATTTATGTACATAATTACTTTGTTTACCGTTTGGTGACCCCCCTCTGTTAGGATAGATGTCGTACCGAGCTAACGTGATATGATTAAGTAAAATACACGGAGGTCGAGACGAATG
>NZ_JBQCJW010000063.1:0-6140 GCF_051967575.1 Solibacillus silvestris | reverse complement strand
AGGTTCTTATTGAAATCGAGAAGAACCAAATAGCATCAACTATTGAACCTAATTATTTATGTGCGAAGTTTGAGTTATTAAGTTTTCCTATGGTAAAATAAAACGAAACTTCAAATCAGAAGAGATTTTTCTTCTGCAATTGTACACTTAGTTGTACAAACTACTACATAAACAAATGAAGGAACTGTGGAAACGGAGGAATAGAAATGGGATTTTCTTCGATATTAATGATTGTCGGGATCGCCACAATCATCTTATCATTATTTTTTAAAGATAAATCTGCTCAAGTTGAAAAAGATGTGGAAGATTTATCGATTAATATTTACCAAGAAACGAATTCTTTAAAACGCCGCATTAAAACATTGGAAGAGGAATTGCTAGTTGAACCGAACTTCCAAGTAAGACCGCCTGCAACTGTACAGCCTAACGCAAAACAGCAAGATGCGTTCGCCTCCTTTCAGCAAGTTGCGGCACAAGTGAAAGTGGCCCAAAGCTATGGTGCGCAAACGAAGGCTAATCCGCAAAACAGCTCAAAGCCGATTAACAGTATTTTAGTGAGCCAAGTTTTAGCATTAAACAGTCAAGGTTTATCGATTGATGAAATTAATAAGCGCTCCACCTTATCACATGGCCAAATTGAATCGATATTGGCAAATGGAGGTCAACCATGAAATCATCACTGCGGGCATTTGGAATCGGTTTATTTGTCGCAGGTGCAGGCATGGCTTTATCCGAACAATTTGCTACCCATTCCGAACCTGAAAAAATCGCCGCATACGAGCAGCAATTGAAGGAATATGAAGAGCAAGTTGCAGGGCTATATGAGCAGCTGGACAATCAAAATACCGGTTCAGTCAATGAAAAGACGGAAAATACTGTAACAGAAAATACAAAGGTTAAAGAAACGAACACCACTAGCCAGCCTGTTCCCTCAAATGAAGAAAAGACAACTGAGAAGGAAGTTATAGAGGCGACCATTTATATATATGAAAATGTTTCGCTTTATACAATCGGGCAGCAGGCTGAGGATTTAGGCATTGTTTCAAATGGCCGGGAACTTGAGCTCCATTTGGCAAAACCAGAATATTCGCGCTCTATTCAAAAAGGCGCATTTGATTTGCGTTCCGATATGACAATCGATCAAATCGCCAAAGTGTTGACAGGTCAACCGATTGATTGACAGGACCATATGGGAATACAAGCTACAATGTTTACATGATGGAGGCTGTCATGAAAGTTGATGACTTTTTTGACGGTCTATTTTTATTATTGAAGGGATTTTATGGAATATATCAAAAGAGGAACAAAAGCATTCACATCGACGAACATCGCTCTATTTGCGGCAGGTTTCATCACATTTGCCAATCTTTATGTAACACAGCCTCTTATGCCGCAGTTTTCAAGAGATTATGGTGTATCGCCTGCTGTTGCGAGTCTATCCCTATCTTCGTCCTCGGTCTAGTAAGCATTATCATAAGCTGCTAGTTCGTGTGGTCGCTTCCTGAGTCAAAGCATTTTGAGCGCGGCCTATACAGTTCCAACCGTTGACAAAATCTCTGCTGAAACATTTGCAAAATGCAAAGCTCCTTCTATTATTTGGAATCGGATTTACTTTCCTATTAACGATAAGATGCAATGAATTTGTTCTTTTGGAACAGCCTATTTTCGCTTTCATGATATGGATTATTTTACATATAAGCTTTTTTCCGTACGATAAAAATAACGCAAATGATTAAATTCTAGTTTCGAGGAGGAACTTATCAATGAAAATTTATGATATTCCCGTTAGAACCGAAAAAGGGGAACAGTATGAACTAGATCGATATAAAGGACAAGTGATGATGATCGTCAACACAGCGAGCAAATGCGGGTTTACGAATCAATTTTCCCAGCTTGAAGAACTTTATGAAAAATATAAAGATGAAGGATTTATTGTACTCGGTTTCCCTTCTGATCAGTTTAAGCAGGAATTATCCTCAAGTGAAGATGCTGCAGAGTTTTGCCGCCTGGATTACGGGGTTACTTTCCCGATGCACGAAATGATTAAGGTGAACGGTGTGGAGGCACATCCATTATTCAAACATCTATCGTCTAAAGCTAAAGGACTTTTAGGCCAATCAGTCAAATGGAATTTCACAAAGTTTTTAGTCGATCGTGATGGGAATGTTATAAAACGTTATGCCCCTCAAGATAATCCGCTGAAGGCTGAAAATGATATTACAAAGCTTCTTTAAACATGAAAAAAAGTTTGCAATAAACTATTACTATGGAAATCGTCCATGAAGGAGTGTTTTTGTATGGGGCGTTTGGAAAACAAAGTTGCGGTCATTACAGGTGCCGCTCAAGGGATGGGAGAATCACATGCTCGCCTGTTCATTGCAGAAGGCGCTAAAGTTGTTTTAACAGACTTAAATGAGGAAAAAGGTCAGGCATTGGCGACAGAGCTTGGCGAAAATGCAGTATTTGTGAAACAAAATGTTGCAAGCGAAGAAGACTGGGCAACCGTATTGGCGATGGCTGAACAAACATTTGGTCCAGTGAATGTATTAGTGAACAATGCCGGAATTACGATGGCGAAAAGTATGCTCGATATGACGGTGGACGAATATAAACGAATAGTGGATATTAACCAGCTGTCAGTATTCATCGGTATGAAAACAGCAGCTCCCTCTATGATGAAGGCAGGCGGAGGCTCTATCGTGAACATTTCGTCGATGAACGGTTTAGTGGCGGGGGCTATCGGCTACACAGACACGAAATTCGCTGTGCGTGGCATGACGAAAGCAGCGGCTATTAATTTAGCGCCAATGGGCATTCGCGTAAATTCGGTTCATCCCGGTGTTATCGCAACACCAATGGTCATGCAAGAAGACACAAAATCTGCAGTTGAAGCATTTTCACAGCATATCCCGCTAAAAAGAGTGGCCCAGCCGGAGGAAGTTTCAAATATGGTACTGTTCCTTGCTTCCGATGAGTCAAGCTACTCAACAGGGGCAGAATTTGTCATCGACGGCGGCATGACAGCTCAATAACAGCAAAGGCAGCCGGGCTAATTCCCCAAGACTGCCTTTGCCTATTAAAATAATATATAGCTACTGTTGGCTTTTAGTTTTTTGCAAAAATGTACGGATCATCGCATCTCCGGCTTCTGTGCCTATCGACTCCGGATGAAACTGCAATCCGAAAAGAGGGAACAGCCGGTGTTGAATGGCCATTACTTCATTGTCGTCAGCACTTGTTGCGATGATTTCAAAGTCTTCATGCACTGTTTCTTTTTCGACAATGAGCGAATGATAGCGCATCACTTCAACTTCCCCTGCCAATTGCTGCAGCAAACCTTTCTTCTCATAGCTTAGTTTACTTGTCTTGCCGTGCATAATATTATTTGCCCTGCTGATAGTTGCGCCAAAAGCTTCCCCGATCGATTGATGTCCTAAGCAAATACCTAAAATCGGCAATTGTTTATATAATTGTTGAATCATTTCAACGACGATGCCCGCTTCTTTCGGTTCTCCCGGTCCTGGAGAAATGACGATCGCTTTAGGCTGCATCGCTCGAATATCTTCAACTGTAATAGCATCATTTCGAACGATATTCACTTCTTCGCCGAACTTCGCGATTTGATGATATAAATTATACGTAAATGAATCATAATTATCGATTAGTAAAATCATCGGCGCACCTCCAGCAACGCTTTCGCTTTATTCAGCGTTTCTTCATATTCCATCTCCGGCACTGAATCATATACGATTCCTGCCCCTGCTTGTACATATGCTTTCCCGTCCTTGACGATCATCGTGCGAATGGCAAGTGCCAAATCCATATTGCCAGAAGCCGATAAATAGCCGATAGCCCCTGCATAAATGCCGCGCTTACGATGTTCCAAACGATTTATAATTTGCATTGCGCGAATTTTCGGCGCTCCCGACACAGTTCCCGCAGGCAAACTCGATGCTAAAACATCAACTAAGTGGGCATCTTCCCGTAATTTCCCGGTTACTTCCGATACGATATGCATTACAAATTTATATTTTTCGATTTCCATATATTTCGTTACTTCCACCGTGCCAGTTTGCGCGACACGACCAATATCATTGCGCCCTAAATCGACCAACATTTTATGCTCGGCAATTTCCTTTTCATCTTGTAAAAGCATACTTGCAAATTTCTCATCTTCCTGCACTGTATTGCCGCGCGGTTTTGTTCCTGCAATCGGATTTGTCGTCACAAGTCCATTTTGAACTTTCACTAAGCTTTCCGGTGATGTTCCCAAGACGGTGTAATCCCCAAATTCCATATAAAACATATAAGGGGATGCATTCGTCGTGCGCAGTTTCCGGTATAGTGTAAACGGCTGTTCATTATATGGCGCTTCAAATGTTTGCGATAATACGACTTGGAATATATCCCCTCTTCGAATATGTTCTTTCGCTGTTTCCACCATCTCCATATAGCGCTCTTTTTCAATTGTCGGAGTAAATTCTATATGAATCGGATCAAGCTGCTTAAATGGCAATGATGCTGTAATCATGTGCTCTATATCTTCCACTTTTTGCTGCATGTATTCCATCTTATGACCTTTTTGAAATAAATCCATTGCTACTATTGAAACTTGCTGCAGCAAATGGTCCATGACGATAAATGTTTCATAAAAATAAACATGGACATCCGGCATATTGTATACATCGCCCGTCACTTCGCCGATTTGCTCAAAGTGAAAAGCTGTCTCATATGCAAAATAACCGATCGCCCCGCCAAAAAACGCAAATGGGTATTTTTCATTCTGAAGCGGCAAAAGCTCCTTCAATAAAGCCAATACTGGTTGTTGCACGGTTTTCAATTGTTGTTCATGTATACAGTATGAGCTGGAAGCAGCATTTCCTTTCAGCTCCCCCACTGGATTAAAAGCGATAAACGAATACCGTCCACTATGTTTAAATTTGGCATTCGATTCAAACAATACTTTTTTCGTTCCTTTAAGTGCTTCATAAATTGATATAGGCGTAAATGTATCCCCATTCAATTGCTTCATTGCATACTGCTTTGTCTCTGCTAACATGCTCATCTCTCCTCAGCTCTTCTATTATTCTGCACAACACAAAAAGGCCCTTTCGCTTTTAAAGGACGAAAGAGCCGTGGTGCCACCTTTATTGACTATTGCTAGTCCACTCAAATCTCGTAACGTGAGAGCTACGGCACAGCATTTCCTCTGTGCAGCTAGAAATCCCATTCATGAAGCGCGTTTACCGACTCCCACCGACCGTCAGCTCTCTAAAAAACGAAACTTCACTACTCTTTTTTCATCATCGCTTTTACTATACATCTTATTGTATAGCTTCGGTGAAGATTTTTCAAATTATTTTAAATTAACTGTAAATATAAAGCTGGCCATGGGATTTTGCATAATAAAGGCCCGCATCTGCAAAAGCAGCCAACTGTTCGTACGAAACCTGATCTTTTGGCAATTGGTCTGTATGGATAAACCCAAAATGGATAGGGATTTTCACGCTTCCTGATGTAGAATGCACAACGGTCGATTGAAGCTTTTCTTCAAGCTCCATCAACAGCTTGAAAAATTCGGCTTCCGTTATATTTTTTATAAATGCCTCCCCTTCGTTTTTCGAAAGGACATTTACTTCTGCGTTATGTTTGAAAATTAACTGATAAATCGCTTCAAATAATGTAAACAATAATTGCTCCACGAATAAATTACCGAACAATTCTTCAATTTCATTCGTTACAAAGCCCCAATGAATACAATAGAGCGCTTCATCATTTAAGAGCGCCATTTCAACATGCTGGACAATCTGTTCTTTCGAAATAACATTCGGATATTTAAAAGTTGCGGCATGGACTTCCTCCGCAAAAAATAAATCCGTATGCACACTTTGAATGTTATTCGGATTGAGGGGCTCGCTGCCCGCATTTTGGATGGTTTGCTGCAATTCATCTGTATATTGAAATTGTGCCCCAATATTGAACTTGTTCACGTATTTCTCCAGTAAAGTCAGAAATATGGTATTATGCTGCGCTTTAAATAGTAGAAACGCCCGTTCAAAAAATGAGGGCACTGAAAAAGTCCCTTAGGCACAAGTGAGAGAGTACAGGAACGAAAATTCGTTCCTGTACTCTCTTTTTCT
>NZ_JBQCJW010000062.1:0-6203 GCF_051967575.1 Solibacillus silvestris | reverse complement strand
ATTTTAATAGAACAGATTTTGATTTTGATAGAAAAGTTAAGTAGCTTGATGCGACAACTATATTGACAAACACCGATTGCAACGTTCGATTCTGTTGTATTTAGAAGATCAAGGGTTGCTGTTAGTAAAACGTCATCGAGAAGAAGGCATTCTCATCAAGTTGACGGCAAAAGGTTATCACCAATATAAAAATGTATCGGAGGAATGAACATGTTAAAACGATTCAAACAACGTTTCCAAGTATCGTCATTAGAAGATGGTGTTGATTTAACAACGAAGGAAATAAAGGAGCTTCATATGGATTTAACGCAGCAACTACAAACAGTTGAAGAGGCAGTATTAATTGCTATCGACCGAAATAACTACACATTATTTTCTGATTTAGTCATTGAGAGAAAACGAATTTCCATCGCTATTGATACCGTAGAAACGACACTCGACCAAACACATCGACGTCGTTTCTTTTCGTCTACAGCCATTGCTACATTACCTACAAAGCTCGATGATTCACTTACATCTATCAACAACACCTCAAGAATCATCACGGGTAACGTCATCAACCGCGCGGCAAAAGGTTTAGCGTATAGTTCTCAACTTAGTGAAAAAATGCAGCATTCACTCGAACAATCATCAGTACGTTTATCTCAATTATCAGAGCAAGTCATCCATCAAACAAAGGAGCGAAAAAACAAATGAAACCACAAAAACAAGATACTACTAACAAAGTCGTTCATCTACAAAAGGAAGTAACAACAAGTCCATCGTCAACACTACCTGATTTAATCATTACATCAATAAAAGCAAAGGAACGTATCGACAAGCTACAGGAATTTGTAAAAACATCGTTGGTACGAGGTGTCGATTATGGCTCAATCGATGGTTTTTCTAAGCCTACATTGTTAAAGCCAGGTGCTGAAAAGTTGTGTGATGCATTCGGCTTTTCTAAAACTGTCGACGTCATCAACCGCATTGAGCAATGGGATGTTGGGATTTTTTCATATGAAGTACGAGTGACATTATCAAACAAGGAAACAGGTGTCGTAGAGGCTGAAGGAATCGGCTCATGCAATAACAAAGAAGCTTCTTTCCGTTATCAAGACCCTTTTACAATCGTCAACACACTTCTGAAGATGGCAAAGAAGCGTGCGCTGATTGACGCTGTATTGTCCGCTACAAGAGCATCTGGGCTATTCACGCAAGATATTGAGGACTTTCCTAAACCAGACCGTAAAGGAGGTGATGCCCCAGCTACTAAGCATCAATTAACAACACTATTTCGCATCGTCAAGCAAATGGATATGTCTAACGGTGTAGCAAAGGAGATGATGAAGATTAAATTCGACGTCGACAAAAGTATCTTGTTGACGAAGCAGCAGGCACATGAATTCATTCAAGATTTATTACTATTACAATACGCTCAACAACATGGAAACGATGCTGTCATCGACCATATTCAACAACACTAAAACCCATCCATTGCAAACGCAGTAGATGGGCTTTTGTATGTGTAGATACATTTCGCAGATGCATCTACATATTAATTCAACTTAATTCAATTTTATCACACAGAAGGGAGTGGCGTCGACGCTGCTCCTTTTTGCATTTAAAAACTTATACAATTCGGAGGAATTAACTATGACTACAATCAACGAAAACACATTCAAATCATTAATCGCAACAACTTTACGTGAGAAGGAAGATGGCTACATTCTATCAGAGATGTTCACTCGCTATCCATCGATCCAAGAGCTATTAGATGTGACGGAAGAAGAACTTTTAAACATCAAAGGCATCGGTAAAGTAAAGGCGCAGCAAATCATCGCTGCATTACAGTTAGCACGCATGAATCCAGTAACAACTGAACAACGTTTCCGTATTCGCTCACCACAGGATGCCTATACGTATCTACAAGATTTACAGCATCTACAACAAGAACATTTTGTTATCTTAGGACTAAATACAAAGAATGAAGTAATGTTCCGTAAAACAATCTTTATTGGCTCTTTAAATGCATCAATTTGCCACCCACGTGAAATCATGAAAGAACTTATCAAACGTTCATGTGCTTGTACAATCCTTTCACACAACCACCCTTCAGGGGACGTAACACCATCTCCAGAAGATATACAAGTAACCGAGCGTTTAAAAGAAGCTGGTTTAATTGTGGGAATTGATGTCGTTGACCATATCATCGTCGGCTCAAACAAATACCTGTCGATGAAAGAAAAAGGTTACTTCTAAGTTGTTAAATGGTACGTCTATAGATTTAGGCGTGCCTTCTTTTTCTTCAATTTCATTAATGGGCGTAAGTTTGATATTTTATGTACTTTCTTTTTCAGTGCCACCTAAAATAGCGATAAATCAACGTTTATGCTTATCAGTATAGCCATGAAGCGCGGCTTACTTTAGCTGCTTATATTTATATACTAGTTGATTAGGCTAATTGTAACATTGGAAAAGAAAATAGTTTTGTACCCTCTTGTATATGTTTTACATTTCGAGTAACTAAGACAGGGCTCGAACCCTTGTATATTAAAGGATGAGCTCATGCTCAACGAGTTGCTAGAAGATGCTTATTTCTGTAAGGTTTACTTTGCTACTATAAGTCTTCTCTAAAGAGATGGAAGTAACTCTATTAAGATTCATATACTGCGAGTCTTCAATCAACCTATAGTAAACAAGAGCTAAATTATCTATATCTACAGATTTAAGTGCTCCGGAGAATTTCATTGTTACTTCATAACATGATTGAATGGGCACCGTGAAATTCATTGTCGACAGACCATTATAGATACTAGCAAGATATTCATCTTCATATAGAGCGAAGATTGCATAGTCCTTATCAAAATCAAGTACAAGTGGTTCTTTCTTCGGCACCAGGTGTATGTTTATATCATTCAGTGAGGCAACAACATGAGAGCTGTTTAAGTCAATAATTTTAACCGATAGCCAATCTGAAGGTTTACGCGTTGATTGACGAGCTAATCTTTTCTTATATGTGTAATTAATACTGCATCTATAGACCACAGAATCGTCTCGTAAGATATTATAATTCAACCCATCCAAGATAGATTTCATTATCATTAATAGCGGCAGGTCATCAACTGTGCGTGATGATACTATCTCAATTTGAATCTCAACCATATTCAAATTAAGTGGGATGCTCAACTGTCGTCCTAATAAATCAGCACGAAATATTGACTGTATTTTATTTTGAAATTGCATCATCTCAATTGCCTGTAATTGCTTTGTTCCTTTTTTGGTCACATGGGTATAGCTTAACGGCCTCCCACCTACCTTAAACGTATTGCTTGAATCATGCGCCAATGAGTAGGGATCTGAATCAACAGCAATTTTAGTATTTATCAAAGCTTATCTTCCCTTCTCTAATTAGTTCATCTATCGTTCCGACCTTAACCTTTGATATATATCTTGGCCTCAACACAAACAATGCACTGGAGTTACTCGAAGGATTAATACAATCGTAATCACCCACGTAAGTATGTTGATGGTACTTTTGCTCAAACCAAACTTTCACAGGTTGAAATAAGCCATCGTTAATCAAATAATTAATGTTTCTGATTGCTTCTGTTTCTGTCATTTTTAACGAATAGTAGAAGGACGGATCAATCCCAGTTACTTTTCCTAATGAATTCAAAGATATGATATCCGGGTTAATCCCTCCAAAATATTCTAACCAACAATATCTATACAGCATCACAAGTGTTCGAATTTTATCTTCTTTCCACGCATTACCTGTGGGTGCCATTGATAAATAAGCATTCGATAAAACGTCGTTAGGAACAGAAGCATATCCTTCTTGAAGCTGTTTCAGTTTAGATGTATTAATTGGTTCTGAGTATCCTATATATCTATTTGTCCTTACATCGAAATCTGGAGCAATTAGTATCTTTGTCTGATACATTTGATGGTTATTAGAGTTGGATCTTTGAATAAAATGATTATTTTCTAACCAATTTAATACGCGTGTCAACTCTCGATAACTGATGTTAAGGTCACTTTGAATGACCGTTTTTGCGGTGTGCATAGCTTCAACTTTCCAATCGTAATTCCTGCAAATGTATAGATACACCTTCAAAGTATTTTCGTTAGGGTAGTCAGGAAACACCTCTGAAAACACTTTAGTTTGTACTATGAATTGCCTATCTGTAATAATATGTTTCATAACAACCTCTTTATTTATATTTAAGTATTTTTAAATAAAACTTATTTTTAAATTGTTTTTATACTACCAAGATGATATAATTTTGTAAAGAGATAAATAACGAGGAGGCGCATTATGCCGATTATAAATTCCATTGAATTTAATATTTTAAAAGCAAGTAGCTTAGGAGAAAGAATCAAATTCTTAAGACAAAAATTAATGTCAGAAGATGAGAACAAAGATTATACGATTAAAGGGATCGCCAAAAGAATTGATGTCCCTTTTCAGACCTTAACTTCTGTTGAAAGAGGAGATTCTCAAAAGCCATCCATATTTTTAATGAATTCCATCGCCAGGGATTTCAATGTTCATATTGAGGTTTTTCTTGATGATTATTACGAAGGTGAAGAGAAGTTGTTTTCCTTCGGGGTTGATGATGATTCAGATGTTATTGACCTTGATGGGTTATTTGGAGATGATGCTATTAACACCAATAAAATTCATATCGATGAAATCGAATATAAAATAGGTGCCGGCTCTGTTCTTAGTCGTAGAAGAAATATTCACATCTTGATTAATGAAGAGTTTTATACAGGTGAACAAAAGAATCTGTACTATCACGTATTAAACATGAGTGAGTCTGACTTAATGAATTTATTAATGAATGTCATACAACAAGCAGAGCTTAATCCATCCACCCTTTCATATAATTCATGGGCAAGGGCATTAAAAGTGACTCCTCTCAATAAAGCATTCGAAATTACTAATACACGCATTAGTGAATTACCGAACATTGATGTGGAATTAAAAGCTTCAGATGAATATTAATTGAAGGAGAACAACTACATGAATGAGAATACACATATTAATGAAGCAAACATGGAAAAGCTTATATTGACGGTGGTTACCAAAACAATCTCGTCATTAAAGGAATCATTTGGGGATAGTGAATGGATGTCCCTGAAAGAAGCAGCGAAATACGCAAATGTTTCATACAATACGCTGATGAAGTTTCGTGTAATGGGATTAAAAATATCCGAAATAGATGGGGTTAAACGGGTTTCCAAAAAAGAAGTTGATCGTTTCTTGGAAGAGCATAGTTTTTAGATTTATCAAATGTAAAAAGCAATTAAAGCTTAAGGAGGATTTTATGTTCACTAATAATTCACGTTTAATTAGAAATTACAAAAATAAGAATGGTGAGACCCATTATATGTTTAGTATCAATCTCGGAGTTGACCATTCTACAAATAAAGAGAAGAGAACTACACGTAGAGGTTTTAAATCATTTGCTGATGCTGAAACTGCTTATCATCGACTAATAGTTTAAGAAGCTCATCTTATATGTTTAGGATCGAATAGAACTTCTAAACCCAAACAAATTTATTACCTTGTTTTAAGAGAGGAATTACCTTTCAAATCGATTATAATATCGATAGAGGGTAACTCCTCTCCTTTTATATCTTGCCCCCGCAACGAATATAGGAGGATTTTTATGACTAAAAGGAATTCGTCATCAATAATAAGCTACCAAAACAAATATGGTAAAACTTTGTATATGTTCCGTGTATATTTAGGAGTAGATGAGTTAACGGGTAAACCAAAAAATACAACTCGTCGAGGCTTTAAAACTAAAAAGGAAGCTGAACTGGCACTAGCAAAAATTAAAGTTCAAGTTTCAGAAGGAACATATAAGCCAGCTAGAGCAGAAACGTATCACGAAGTTTATGATTTATGGGTTGTTCAATATGAGAAGACTGTTGAGGAAAGTACTTTTGTTAAAACAGTAGGATATTTTAAGAATCATATTTTACCTAGTATGGGGAACTATCGAATTGAGAAAATCAATATTGCTGTTTGTCAAAAACATTATAATGAATGGGCTGAAAAGGTGAAAAAAGCAAGAACAATTAAATCATATGCCAAGAAAGTTTTGGATTTTGCGATTGTTCACGGCTATATGTAACTGCTAAACTAAAATGGACAGTTTCCGCTTGATAGAACTGAACACTTTCTACCCACAATACCTCCCGCTAGT
>NZ_JBQCJW010000061.1:0-6520 GCF_051967575.1 Solibacillus silvestris | reverse complement strand
TTTTAATAGAACAGATTTTGATTTTGATAGAAAAGTTAAGTAGCTTGATGCGACAACTATATTGACAAACACCGATATGTAATTCCTCCAATTCAAGTTTATTAATTTTATATATGTAACAACTTTATTTGATTATGACTAACTTCAGCTATTACTAATGTGGAGCTATCAGAATAAACGGTTTTATCGTTGTCGATTAAAGCAAATTCCTCCACGATGACTTCCTCATACTTCCAATTTTTGAACAATGATAATACTTCTTTACAATGAATTTCCAGGATATTCATTTTCGATTGAAAATAGCCTTGAACTTCCAATAACAGCCCATTTATTTTCAACTGGCTAAAAAAATGCATATAAATCCCTCCATAGTAAATATTGTATAGAATTCTATTATAGTTTACAAATTTTCACACAAAAAAACTCCCTCTATTGAAAAATAGAGAGAGTCTGAATCAAAGTTGCTGAAATTACTTAGCTTTTACTTCGATGTTTAGTTTTTGAGCGTTAGTGCGTGCACCTTTATCTGTAACAGCTGCGTTACCGATAACTTTAACGTTTACTGTATCAGCCAATGCGAAGTTGATTGGAGCAGAAAGAGTTACACGTAATGTGTTATCTTTTCCAACAACTGCAGCTGGTGTTGCTAATGTAGCTGAATGAGCTTGACCGTCAACAATTAATGAGAAGTCAGAAGCGAAAGTTCCGCCGCCTAATCGAACTGCTTCATTATATGTTAATTCGATTGTTTGGTTATCGATAATTACTGCAGAAGTTAATTCTGGAGCTTTTGTATCTTGAACAGCAATTGTTTGCTCATAAGCTTTTACTGTTTTTGTACCTGCCAAGTTTTGAACGTTGAATACTTTCAATACAGCTGTATTGTTGTCTTCAGTAATTGTACCTTCAGCCAATTTGATTGTCGCTTTTTTGTTATTGTCGGAAATAGTGATTGTAGCACCAGTTAATGCTTTTCCGTCCAATGTGTAGTTAGCTAAATCAGTTGCAGAACCTGCTACCGCGCCGCCTTTAACTTCAGTTGGGAAATTAACAGTAATCGTATCACCAGAAGTTGTAACAGCATTTGCAGCCATTTCAAATTCAGTTGAAGTTTTAGCAGTACCGAAATCGAATGTCATGTTGAAAGCAGCTGATTGGTTAGCAGCTAATGCTAAGTCAGTCACTAAGTTTTGGTTGAATGTAACAGCGAATTTACCTTCAACTAAAACAGGAGTACCAAATTTGAATGATACTTTCTTAGAACCTTTTTCAACCGAACCAGTTAATGTGTTTAATTTTGAATCCACTTTGCCTTCTTCATTTACTACAGTCGCGATTGAACCGAAGTTAATGCCAGATTTAGCAGCTAATGCTTCGTTGAATTCCACTACGATTTCTTCTACTTTACCATCTTCATCAACAATGATGTCATAGCCAGTAGCTACTGGTTTTGCAGCATCTTTCGTTAATGTAACAGTTTTAGTAGTTGCAGCGAATTTGTTGCCTAAAGCATCTGTCATTTTCCCGCCTAATACTACAGTGAATACACGTGAATCTTTGTTGGCAAAGATTGCGTTATCTTTTAATTCCACTAAGAATTGTTTGTCGTTTGAGTTTGCTACTACTTTAGCAGTGTCGCTAGTTACTGCAGCTAATAATTCGTCTTTAATGATACCGTTTGCTAATGCAGCTTCTACAGATGCAACGTTCATCGGTTTGTCGAATGTTACTAAAATAGCGTTGTCGCCAGCAGCTTCAATTGTTGCTGTTGGAGCTACAGTATCAACAGTAACTTCAAATGCTTTTGAAGCTTTTACTGTTTTATTGCCGGCAGCATCCACAACATTGAATAATTCAACAGTGTGCGTTTTTCCAGCTTCAACAGTAACACCAGTTAAAGTAATTACTTTGCCTTCAACTTTAGAAATTGTAGCTGCTTGACCATTGATTTTTGCAGTATCTGCTGTAGCAGCTTCAGTTAAAGTAACTGTAACTGTTTCAGTAGCTTTGCCTTTTGTTGCAGCTTTAACAGATGCGATTGCTGGAGCAACTTCATCTTTGTAAGTTACTACAGATACGTATTTAGCAGTTTTTACTAAACGGTCTTTAGCAGTGCGCACTGGCTCAACTACTAATGCAGCATCTTTAACATTGATTGCTGTTGGTGAATTCAATGTTAATGTTTTGCCGTCTTCAGATAAAGCAGCTGTATCCAATGTTGTACCTTGGATTGATACTTTGTTGTTAATATCTGATTTTAATACGGCTTCGCTGAATTTAACTTCAACAGTCAAACCGTCAACAATGTTTACTGACATAACTTTTGGTGCTTCAACTTTGAAAGTTACTGTTGCAGTATATTCTTTGCCTTTAATTTTGAATGTTACTTCTGTTGCTACGTTAGCTTCTAAAGCTTTTTCCAAAGTTACTACATGTGTAGTGTCATCAGATAAAGTAACGTTTAATGTAGTCGCATCTACTGCCACTGCTTCTTTAACTGTTAATTCAACTTCTTTAGCTTCAGTGTTGATTGTTTTGTTTAAGAATGAAGCGAATTGACCACGAGTTACTGTGTTTTTCGGGTTGAAGTTTTCAACTACAGAAATACCTAAATCACGTAATGCTTGGATAGCTTCGCGAGCTTCAGCTTTAGCAGTAGTTAAGTCAGCAACTTTAACGTCTTCGATTTCAGCAGCTAATTCTACTAAAGTAGTTTTGTTGATTGCTTTATAAGCGCGGTCTAAAACTAGAGCCATGTTTTCGCGAGTGATTTTGCCGCCAGCATTTAATGCACCGTTAGAACCGTTGAATACGCCAGTATCAGCAACTAATGCAGCATATTTTACTAATTCTTGGTCTTTTGCATTTACTGCTAGGTCATTGAAACGAGCTTTTGTAGCATAGTCAGCAGGGATATCAAAGCCTTGAGCTTCTACCCATTTACCTAACATTTTCACAACTTGACCACGAGTTAATTCTTGGTTTGGCTTGAAAGTGCCATCTGGGTAGCCTTGGATGATGCCAGCTTCTACTAAAGCATTAATATTCTCAGAATGTGAGTTTGTGTTTGCAACATCAGAAAAACCAGCAGCAGAAGCTACAGGAACGATTGCAGATGCTACTAATGTAGCTGTCGCAGCAGTTGCTACGAATTTAGTATATTTCTTTGGTTGGTTAGCCATAGAACGATTTCCTCCAATTAGAAAACAAATTTTTATCATTTTTGTGATATTGTCTCGTATATTACGATAACATCAACAAGTATATTAGTAAGGGTTTTTATTGTCAATGCTATTTTAGGAAATATAAAGTAAACTTAATAATACTAGTAATACCAACGTTCTCTTATCATGACTTTCGAGTATTATTATTTACCAATAATTAATTCGCATGGCAATAATTAGTTTTATAGTATAATATTTATGATATTAAAATTTCATCATCTTGCAATTTAATAGTATTTATTTGATTTATGTATTGGCGCATTATTGGTAAATATGGAATCGGAAATTGCTGACGTTCCCTGACAATTATTCAGGACGGCGGTTTATATTCTTCTTTTATTTTTCTGTTTCTATTACCGCAGAATAAAAGCACTAAAATGCCCATCCAGCTCCGAGCAGGCAAAACAACACGTCGTGTGGCATGCTCCCAATGACTTATATCGTGTGAGCCGCAAGTTTTGGAGGACTCGACGCAGAGTAAACATTCAACAACTTTTGCAGAGGGTACTGAAAATCTGGCTTCTTTATTAATGACTTCCATTTTAATTGACAGGTTTTTTACCGGCACAACAATCGGTTTCGTTTCTTCAGGAAATGTGTGTATTTTATTCGCTAGCCAAATATCCACGAGGAAATCTTGGCGTATTATAAGCGAAGCGGGAAGACAGTGACGGCAAAAAAGAAGCCGATTCCCGTAATTTGATATGAAGGGGTCCTCTATTACCGGTTGGGAGATTCGTTTAAATGCTCACTTTAATAAATAGACGGAAAAATTCCCCTTATTAAAAAAATACAATCAAAAACAGCCTAAATAGTCGGAAAAATTCCGCTTATTGACCAAAAAAACATGAAATTGAAGGATTTTTCTTTGCATAACCGGAAAATTTCCCTTTATTTCCCCCAAAAAGGACCCGATCGCGCAAATAACCGGAAAATCTCCGCTTATTTTCTTCATCACATAATTAAGAGAAAGAATCTATTACGGTAAAATGGGGATTTTATCAATCCAATATGAGGGTGCTGGTAGTTTTCCGGCTCTCTCCTTTTGTACGGTGGGGCCTAATCGTGCAAGGAGTTGGCACGGCTTAGTTGGAAGGGGATAACACTTTCTTGCAAAGTTATCCACAACACCAAAGCCTGCAGTTTCCTAAACGCCAAAAAAGCTGCCTCCAATTATATAGAGACAGCTCAACATTCATTATTTTTGTTTTGTTTTTCTATAATAGATGAAATACGCTCCGCCAAATGCCCCGATTACCAATGCGAGCACGAGCGCCATAAAGCCCCATGATACGGCGGTTTCCTGATCTGCCGCTTGAACGCTTCCTTCCCCGGTTGCAGCCGATGCGACGATTGGCTCAGCATCCTCATCTGGCTTCATTTCTTCGGCAATTTGCTGCTCTGCAATATAGCGCTGCATAAGCGGCAGCGTGTTTTCATAAGTTTGATAGTGCTTTGAATCCATTAAATCAATTTGTGACACTGTATCGATATACACCCATTTTGTGCCCGTTTTAAACGGCAATCGCTTGAACACGACATACCCTTTCTGCACCTGTTCCCCCGCGATCAGACCATTTTCATTCGATGGTGAAACAACGATTTCCATAGGCATATTGTAATCAGCAAACTGCAAAATATCATAGCCGTTTTGCAATTGCTCCATACTTAATAATTGGCGGTAAATATATGTCTCTGATGCTTCCTCTTCCTCAATTGGAAACTGGTAAACACCATCATTTAAAGCCCGTCCCTCGACTGAAGCCAATGCATTGAATTCATCCGCATTAATCGTCGTTCCATAAAAATCATTAATGACATTTTCCATTGGGGTACTGTCCATATATTGCATGCCGTCAATTGGAATTTCTACACTATTTTCTTTCGTAAAATAACTTGCCTCATAGCCGGGCAACCCGCGCTTCACCCCATCTTCGACATTTTTCACCATCGTATAGGCATTTCGAGATACCCCATTTTCATACGGCATCTCAAGGAATACGGACTGGGCCAGCTTTATCTTCAAGCTATCCATTTCTGCGGGGAGTACTTCGATTTCCTTTTCCGGGGCGATGGCTGCCGCCAAATCAAGCAGCTCATTTTTCGCACGCTTTAAGTCGAATGAAAACTTATCCGATAGCGAAGCAGATTTATAATCATCGCTATAAATGATTTTTGCTCCTTTTGCTTTTTCATATTTAGCAAAAAGCGCATTATAATCTTTCTCAAGGAGCGGTTCTGTTTTGCCGCCATTTGATAAATAGTAATTTTCGAGATAAATGGTTTCATCATATCCATTTTTCTTCACCCCGCCATAATAATCTTTTGATGCTGCTTGCTCATGTGTCAATGTAAGCTCAGAAAGCTCCCCATTGCCGGATTGTACGATGAAATACGTATTCAAATATGTATTTGCTGTCACTTCATATGAATTTTTCCCTTCACTCGCTTCATAATAGTCGGTTTTTGCCTGTTCATTCAGCGCCGACAGCTTATACTTTTTCTCGGAATTCGTTTGTGTATGATGGAACAAATAATAATCGGTCGCATCTTTTAAAACCGATAAACCGTGCTTTAAGTTTTTTTGGTATATAACTGTACCGCCACTATAAATTTTTTCGATATACTGTCCCTTTGACGGGTTGGAGTCCACAATTACAAATAAGTCTTCAATACCGTCCTGTGTAAAATCGTTCACTAATGCATAAATAACATCATCTGTTTCTTCCAGCAATTTATAATACGACGAATAAATCGGCAGCAAGTCTTCTGTAAACGGTTTGATGAATTCATTGCGCACCCAGCCGAGCCGTCCATTGTACTCAACTTTCGCCCAGCTTGCTTCCTCGCGTATAAGCTTCACCCGTGTCCCTTGCTTCAGTGCTGCAACCTTCATGCCATCCGGATTGGCTGTAGCCGTCATCGTCGCCCCTTGCTCCGCAGAAATAATTGAATGCCTCACCTCTTCCGCGGAGGAGCTTTGCATACATCCTAAAAAACCTGTTAAAAGCGCAAAAAATATGTAAAAACATTTTTTCATTACAATTTCCATCCCATTTCCTCAATATACATTGTTTATAATTTTAACAAAAACTTGGTAAGTAGTGGGTAATATTTATCGTATGGATATTGAAAATTGGTGAATTCGGCAAATTAGCGGCTTCCTCTCATAACAAACCCTTGCATACTAACTAGTATTATATAAGGAATATCCTAATCTTTGGATGTAATATAGAGTCATGGACATAATCGAGCTAAGTTAGTAAAATAACTTATATGAGAGGACGTGTCCGACA
>NZ_JBQCJW010000060.1:0-7393 GCF_051967575.1 Solibacillus silvestris | reverse complement strand
CTTCAAATTTTTTCTTCTTGGCATCTGTCATCAATTGTTGAATGCCTTCACGCTCTAAAGTTGAACCACCTGCGATATCGGAATAAATTTTATAAAGCTCTATGCCGTTTTTCTTCATGAAGTTTTCAAAGAGCGTAACTTGATTCGTGATAGACACATTTTCATTGTCTGTTGCTGTATTGATTCGAATATAGATTGCATATTTCATTTTATGCATCCTCCTTCACAAAAGAAGATGCAGTAGAAATCACCTTATCTTCAGAATAATACTGAGCGATAAATGTGTCAAATAACACTTCAAGAGTGACACGAATAGCAGTTACGGGTGCGACATTATCAAATTTACGATCAATTTTCATAGAATGTTTTCCTCCTGTAAAGTTTAGTGGTAAAAAATACTTTTAGCTAAAAGTGAAAACATTCTACTCAATGATTTAATAGATTTTAATAGCAAAAATCAACTTTTTATAAAAAAAATTAATTTTTTTTGGATGAACAAACATCTGAGGCTAGATGAGGTTTGGTGTGGTTGAAAAAAGGTGGTAAGTTTCGCCGCCAAACTATCTAGGTATTTAAGGTGTAAACTTACCAGTTGAAAAAGTGCTGGAACCCAAGTGGCTCTAACGTTTGTTGTTGATGGTAAAATAAGGTGGTAAGTTTCGCCGCCAAACTATCTAGGTATTTTAGAAGCAAACTTACCAGTTGAAAAAGTGCTGGAACCCAAGTGGTTCTAACGTTTGTTGTTGATGGTAAAATAAGGTGGTAAGTTTCACCGCCAAACCATCTAGGTATTTTCATGGCAAATTTACCACTCTTCAATTTGGGGGATTGCATCAAAAATGTTCTTCGTAATATTGCTTTATAAATGCTTCTTCTAAACGAATGTCGTAATTTAAATCCATTTCAACTTCGAAGGCCCAGGCTTTTGATCGAGGTAGATAATCAATTTTTTTGAATACATACGGATATAGATTGGGTAAACTTTCAGTCTTTAAATAACTTAAAATTTCTTCTATTGGCAGATCAGCAGGTAACGAAATGGTGTAAGTTTTGTAATGCATACCTGATACTGCATTATAGCCTTCTCGAATTTCTTCCTTGAATATACCTTTGCCTTCAGCTTTTCTCCGCCAGGCTCCGATGATTTCTCGTAGTCGTTTTTGTTCGCTAATCAGTTTCTTTTCAGATAGAGCTAATTCGGCCTTTAACTCTTCGATTTGTTTTAATGCTTGGTCCAAATTCATTTTGACCTTCACCTCCATTCTCAAAACAGTATAACTTCGATTTTCTATATTCCTAGTTAAATCAATAATGATTGAATATAAAAATTGAAATTCCATCTTAAAATATATAAATCAGTCAGTATAATATTTTGAAATTGTTCAGAAATGTAGTTATCGATTTCAAACTCTCATTTCCTAAGAAACAGTTTTTCTTTTAAAGTTAACTAAAGTTATCATGGTTAACCTAATTTAAATTCAATCAAAAAAGTTAACAGGAAAGGTGATAGGATGGCTGATAAAACATATGGCTTTAAAGTAGGAGAAGAATTTTATGAAAAAGCTAAGTTAGTAATTGAAGCAAGCGGGTTGACGAGCAAAGAATGGTTTGAGCGTGCGGTTGCATTATATGAAACGAATGCAATTAAAGAGGGAAGTAGCGACTACAAGCAAGATTTGACTGAACTAGAGCATCATACAACACGTATGTATGAATTGATTGTAAATATGATTCAACGCTCAGTTTATTTGAAGGAACACGCTGTTAAAGAAGTATCCGATCAACTTCAAAATAAAGAAAATTTAATTACAAACTTACAGCAGCAACTTCAAACTACTAAAGATGCACTGAAAGCGAATGTGTTGTTAGTTCAAGAACATTCTAATACAGTTGTTGAATTAGAAGACCAATTAGCAAAAAATCAAATTATACTAAATAACAATCAAGCACTCATTGAAGAGTATAAAGATAAAAATGATACTTTGAATGGTTTTGTTGTGAAATATAAAGAATACGCTGACGAAAATGAACGAATTAAATTAGAATTTACTCGGAAGTCGAAATTGTATGAGGAACAATTTAGTAATGAAAAGAGTGTGTTACTACAACAAGTAAAAACTATAGAAGAACAAATCACTTCAATTACAAGTGAATTGGCTTCTACACAGGTTGAACTAAAGCAAACAAAACTGAACCATCAGCAAGAAATGGAGTTTGTAGTAGAGCAAAAGAAACTAGAGAAAGCACAAGCGCTAGTTGAGGAAAAAGCCAATCATAATGAAGAAGTACGTAAATTATATGATGAAATTGAAAGTTTGCGTAAAACACAACAGACAATGAATGAACAGTTACAAAATGAAATTATGCAACTACGTGAAAATAAAAAGTAGAATTAAAATAAGTCGGAACCTAAGTAAAAGGTTCCGGCTTATTTTAGTTAGTCTGCTAAATATATATCAGTTACATCTGCTCGATGGTGACCAATCAACCTCGATACTTTTCTTTTCGCATCTTCTGGCTCATGTCCTTCCTCTAAAAAGTATTCGAACTGTTCTTTTGCATAATTATGTCTGAAACTATGCATAGTTATTTCAACACCCTCAGCTCGGTCATTAAATGGGTCACGTACTTTATCGCGGTTATTACGTACGAAATCCTGTATTTGTTGAATCACTTGATGTGTTTTCAAATGCACTGGAACGAATAGTTTATGACCACGTTCAATGCCGCTCATAGCCGATTTCAAGATAGTTGATGCAGTACTATTGATTGGAACATTACGGATTAACCCGCCTTTTCCTTTCACAGTTAATAGACCTGTTCTTAAAGCTTTCTCAGCATTAGCGCGGTCGACTTTTACCGCTTCGTGAACACGTAGTCCAAGCTCTCGTGCTAATTGAATAATGTACGATAATTTATGATTCTTCGAATTTGCAGCAAGTGCTACTAATGCTTGATATTCATACTCTGTGGCGCGGCGATTAACACCACCGAACTTTCTTCGCTCTAAATCAAATTCAGGGTACTTTTCTTTCAATTTTTGATTGTCACTAATTCGATATCGAGTGTTTGGAATTTGGTCATGAAAATAGCGAATCGCTGCTAAATCATTTTTAATAGTTGAAGCGGATTTTCCTTCATCTTGTCTTTCGATGACGTAAGCGACGATATGTTTATCATGAATATTTGCTAATGTTTTTAAACTGAAATAATCTGCTAAAAATAAGCAGAAAAGGTGAACGTGATGATAGTATTGCTGCATCGACTTATGAACACTAATGCCTTTACTATGACGAGCCAGTTTATTTAGCTGTGTCATTAAATTAATGTATGCCCCTTTGTTGTGCAAATCGTCATCTTTATTTGCATAATCCCGAATTTCATCATCGGTTTTAATCCATCCACGTTTATGTTGCATAAAATCATTCCTTTCAAAAAAATAAAAAAAGACAGACTTCGCCTGCTGCTAAAAAGTCTGATCTTTATAGAATTTATATAAAGTTCATTACACCAGTTAAAGAAAATAAAGGCTTTTCCTAAATATTTTCTTTCTGTCTATATGGTGTAAAAGAAAGACTTTAGTATTTCGGTGAGTTTTCGTTGCACACTACAAGTACACGACTTGTTGTCATTTTAGACAGGTGCGGCTCACTTATATCTGTATTCCACAGATTTCATCCCTCAACTAGATGAAAAGTGAGAATGTTGTCCTAAGACAAATTCCAATGGCAAAAGTTATAAAAACCTACGATGACGTAGTCGCATACGCACTTGACGATAGATCAGACCGTCCAACTGATTTAGCTTCTTACATTTTTAGATGTGTTATCATCATTTTTTCTCCTAGCTAAAGGGGAGAAGGTATTTCTAACTAATGCAGAGCAACAGCTAGCGCATTAGACCAACGTAAAGTTTGGCAACGGCACGATTTACAATTGGATTTTCATTATATATAAATCGCCAATTAATTGGCAGAACAAGTAGTGACGAGCTATTTTGTTCTGTAATGCTGAATTATTATATAGAAACCATCAAAATGGGAATATTAGTTTACGAATAATGAATTATTAATTGAAGCGAATGGATTGAATTTGTTGGTGAAATCGCATGATAGATGCCTTGATTTCATTTCGAAGAAGGATTTTTAGAAGAGTGTTTAGAAAAACATCTCGCAATTGTTGGATAAAAAAACAATAAAAAATAAGTGAATTTACTAACATAAACAATATAACAGCATGTCCATGGAATTTTAAGGGGCATAATGAACTTTTTTGAAATAAATAATTAAAGCCAGCCTTCATTATATTGGCTGGCTCTATTTATTACACCTGAAGAAGTATTTTTAAATGAAATAAATTTTGATTTCTTATTAAAAGGGGAGTAAGACTGCTACAAAATAAAATAATTATTATGTCTAGGACCAAACTTCCTAAAGATGAATATTAAAATTAGCGTTGTTTTAATAAAATATATAAAGCTTTTTGTTGAACAACTGAAAGTTTTTCAATTTCTTTTGTTAATTCCAATAATATGTCGATTTCTTCTAAATCGTTTGCTTCTGCTTCAATATTAATACTATGCTCCAATTCCCTGAAAAACTGACTTAGTGATAAATCGAACTGATTACAAATTTTTCTCAACATCGTATAAGTTATGTCTTGTGTGCCATTCTCGATTTTCGATAATGACGAGAAAGAAATATCCAATTTCTCAGCTAAATCAATTAGTTTCCAGTCGTTTTCTTGTCGTATTTTTCGGATTAGCATGCCTATCCCCTTGTTATCCAAGACGAACTCACCTCACTATTTATAAAGCTAGTTATAAATAGAAATATAAATAGCCGTTATAAATAGACTATCGTTTTCTTATTTTACAAGCAATATTTTTAATGATAATATTGAATTGTAGTTAAAAGAAAATTTTCGTTTAAAGAAAAAGAGGTGGTGTTGTGGTAGATAACACATCAGTTATACTTGCTATTCTTATAGCTGAACGATTAGATGCACAATATGAAACAGATGAATGTAAAGCTATTTTTAAATCAATTGAAGAGTTACTTCAAAATCAAACGAATGATAATGAGCAAAGTATTGAATCAGTCAGAGCAATCCAAAATTATATACATCAATTAAATGAAATGACGTATTTAAACGCATTCAAAGATGCTTATCAATTATTTTCACAGCTAGGAAGAACTAATTAACACGGATAAACAGTATTTAGTTAAAAATACGATTCGGAAAAGGAGTTTGATTTGAAATGGAAAATAAGCTATATGGTGGAGAAGTCACATTACAAGTATTTACTACAGTTGAAGCTAATGATGACTTAGTTCAAGAACGTAATGAGGCTCATAAGAATTTAGACTTTGATTTATTCGCAGAACTTCGAAAGTTAGTGGAGGAAAAAGGCTATCATGTTTCGATTGTTGCAGCGGATTTACACTATGTTGAAGATGCTGATAAATCGGATGTTGATTTTATAAGCAATGAAAAAATTGAATCGAAAAATCGTAGTAAGAAACGTTCTTTTCGTATTCAACTATAAATGTTTGCTTTTAGATAGAGCCGGAATTTTTAGCTCTATCTTTTTATATGAATAATTTAGGTCTTTATAATCATTTGAAGCTAATAATGATTTTTTTTAGTTTTGCCCTTAAAAAATGAAAAATCCGAGTGTAAGATGATTTGAAATTTTTGAGGGGGCTAAAAAATGAAATCAGAACGCGATATTTTACTACGAAGTGTAATTAAGGAAGAACTTGTGATTTTAACAATGCATCGTGATGAAGCTGCAATTTTGAATCAGTTTTTATACTGGACACCAAGAACTAAAACATATGATCAGTTTTTAAGTGAAGAATCAGCTAGGATGCAGCAAGAAGTGAATGAATTTGAGGGGGGCTGGATTTATAAGGCAGCGGAAGAATTAAAGAATGAGTTATTAATGATTGATACGAATTTGAAAACGATTCGCAAGTATTTAAAAAGTTTAGTTGATAAAGGATTTCTTTTAAGAAGAAACAATCCTATGTGGAAAGTTGATCGAACGTACCAATACCGTGTTAACTTACGAAAAATCATTGATGATCTGAATCTTATAGGACACCAGCTTGAAGGATTTGAAGAATTCAGCCTTACTGTTGCGGAGACAAAGCATTATTACCATTATGAGAAAGAAAAAGGTCACTTTGTAGGGGCCAATTTGACAATGTCCAAGAGCCAAAAAGTCCTTTTGAACGAACCTTTTTCGGACCCTAAAGTGGAAAATAAGGATGTCTCAATTGGTAATATGTCAGTAACAATACCAGAGATTACTTCAAATATTACTAATCAAAAATTACTAACAGAGAATATTCATCAATCCAATGTCGAGGATGAAAAGGAATTAATTAAATTTCATTACTTATATTTAAGTAATGCTGTGGCTGTTTCTAAAGAAGATGAACGTTTAATAGACCAGCTTCTAAATGTGGTAGGTGATCCCGGTTATATATATACCTTAATGGATGAGTGTTACAAACTCAAAATTACTAAAGAGGACGCGGCGGGCCAGCAAGCAGCTGGGATTTGGTCGTTTAAATATTTCTATAACTATATTATGAAGGAATTTAAAGCTATGTGGGATTCATCAACGACTACATTTAGTTGGGAACAGTTCTAATTATAGAATATAATCAGTTTTGTAAAGTCGAGAGCATTCGTTAATCGGTTAACCGTTAAGGAATGCTCTTAATATTAAATCACTGCAAGAGTGCTGTTAGGAGAAGTTATGGAAATTAAACAATTATTATTAAATAGGTTTAAAGAGGACCCACTATATAAGTATTTGGTTACAAAAAGAGATGAAGAAGAATTATTTCCTGTGTCAGTGATAACGTTAAATGTTGCAGGAAGATATTCAACAATAGATGTAGCTCGTATCCTTGACAGAAATGACAATGACGTAAGAAATATAATGAAGTTACTAATTAAGGACGAATATCTTGTTGATTCAAGAGTTGGTAGGAATTATAAGTTAGATATATATGATGTTTATAAAATATTTCTAGCGAATTTAATTTGCTCAAAACAAGGGTTTAATTATACTGATGTTAAATTTGCGCTAGGCCTTATACAAGATGTACATAAGGGTAAGAATACCCCTTCTGAAGTTGCAAGCGATATTGAGCATGATTTTTTACTAAATACGCAAACGATTCAAATATTGGAAGCAAAGATTGATATTTTAAATGCAAAAAATTTGGAGTTAAGTCGTAATTTATTGAAGCTTTATGAATTTGCCCAAAAAATTTCTGAAATTGAATTACAAATGTTTGGATCTACGTCAAATTTTCGGACACATTCTGCCTAAGTTTTTTCTTGGGGCAACATCCCGAACGGATTGTTCCACA
>NZ_JBQCJW010000059.1:0-7990 GCF_051967575.1 Solibacillus silvestris | reverse complement strand
GTGGAACAATCCGTTCGGGATGTTGCCCCAAGAAAAAACTTAGGCAGAATGTGTCCGAAAATTTGACGTAGATCCACTTATAAGTATCCTCTACTATATTTCAATTATTTTTCCTTATAATGAAATAATTGTTTGTGTATTGGGTATGTACTTATATAAACTATAGTAAATTAACCATTTTTTATCGCTGCTGCCAATTTGGCAGATAGCATTTTAATTTATTCAGGAGGAAAAAAGATGAAAAAAATTATAGCAAAAAGTTTCCTAGCGACAACCTTTTTAGCATCTGCATTGTTTATGAACGGCGACGATGTGTTTGCTAAAAAGACGTTTCAGGATTTGAACAATAGCCAAGGCTCCCATACCGAGGCAATCCATTATTTGAATGATTTAGGTGTGTACGACTATAAGACCGGTAATCAGTTCAACTTCAGCAGACCCGTTACAAGGGCGGAAGCTTCGAAAATTTTGCATAGCTTATTGGCAAATGATAAGAGCATTGATATTCCGAAAAAACGTTCTTATAAAAATCAGTTAAACGATGTAAAAAATTCCACTGCATTTTCAAAGGAAATTATTTGGGCATATGAGGCAGGCATTTTTGATGGAGACGAAAATGGCAATTTCAATCCAGACCAAGCTGTAAAACGCTCACATCTTTCTAAGATTTTAGTGGAAAGCTTCAATCTGAAAAGCAAGAATACTTACAATTTTAAGGACGTCTCAAAATCCAGCTGGTACTACGATTATGTTAATATTTTAGCGAGCTATCGCATTACAACAGGCAATGAGCACAATCAATTTTTACCAAACGAAAATGTGACAAGTGCGCAAATGGCCACTTTTTTATACCGTTCGCTCAATCTTACAAATAAAGGTGAAGTTGACGAGCAAACACCACCCGCACAAACAGTTGAAACGCCCGCTTCCGCAACAGCTAACTTTAATAGCGAATATGACTTTACATGGAAGCAAACAGGCAAAAACATAGATTTGGAATTAGAAGGTGTTGATAACAATAAAGTTGTGGCGCGCTATATGACAAAAGAAGGGAAAAGCTTCTTCGGTGCACCGTCTTTACAGATCGGCGTTAATAATGCAAATCAAGTACGAGCTAAGTACGGCACAAAAAATTCAGCTGTCCGCCGCGGCAATGTTAGCTATAACACATCTGCTTCAAAAGAGTATAACTTTTATTTGATTGATGATTATTACGTAACATTTTTCTACGATAATCATAAAAAGGATGTCATTCGCTCTATCATGTATGTGCACAAAGATTATGAAGTTAAAAAAGATGGTTTTTATGGGAATATCGCCAATACACAAAAGGATTCCGAGCAGCTAATGGTCGAGCTGATAAACCAATCGCGAGCTGCCGAGGGAATCCATCCGCTCGTCCATTCTCCGCAGTGGGCAGCGATCGCACGGAAGCATAGTAAAGATATGATCGATAATAACTATTTCTCCCATACAAGTCTTTCAGGCACGACTCCATATGACCGCATGAGTAGTGGAGGCATGAGCGAGTCAGAGCTGAAAACATGGGGCGAAAACATTTCTTACGGGCATTATAATGTCATTTATGCACATGAAGGCTTCATGAATAGTAAAGGGCATCGCGACAATATTTTACAGGCGCGTTTCAACAATGCTATCGTAGGTTTGGAATTCAGCAGTAAAAAGGCGCCTTACTTTACAATTAATTTTTATTAATAAAAAAAACAGTATTTTGCTAATATGAGCCAACTAAAAACATCTTCACGTTGAAATTCAACATTGAACGTGGAGGTGTTTTTTATGGAAGATAAGCAAATATTTGATTTATACATTGTAAAACCGGTATTTCATATTTGCATAAGAGTTCAAAATGATAGTTTGCGCTGAAATGTATGCTCAATAAAGACTTTATAAAAACACCCTGCATTAGTACATATTAATCAACGAATTATTAAATATAGATGTATTTACTCCCATTTTAAGTGGTATAATATTACCATTATTGATTAGAGGAGATTCCTATGCAGATTCAGTCAAATAATTCATTGTTCACGCAAAACCGTTATAACCACATAAATTCAGAATTAAATAAAACTTTAAATAAATTATCATCAGGCTATAAAATCAATGTAGCTGCCGATGATGCAGCAGGTTTAAGCATCAGCGAAAAAATGCGCGGGCAAATTCGGGGTTTAAACCAAGCCGGAGAAAATATTCAGGACGGCATATCTTTAATTAATACGACTGAAGGGGGTTTGGGCCAAATTCAAAACCCGAATTTAGTACGTATACGCGAACTGATTATTCAGGCGGCAAATGATACAAATACTCCTGAAGATCGACAACTAATCCAGCAAGAAATCGAAGCTTTAAAGCGCGGTATTGATGATATTGCAAATGGGACGGAATTCAATACGATAAAAACATTGATCCCCGAAGATATGAAAACGAATTCCAATGTAAGTAAAACTAAATTCGATATCGTTTTCCTAATTGACGATTCTTCCACTATGGCTACAGATATTCGAATGGTGACTCAAGGTTTATCAACTTTTTCCGAAAAGATGAATACGGTTGGTGATGTGCGAATCGCAAGCACAAGTGTTGTACATAGCAATCGTGATTTACCTGCCACGAATGATATCGAACAAGTGAAGGAACATTTAAAAAATAATCATATTGCAACAGGCGGCTCTACAAATCCCGAGCAAATTTTATCGGATATTTTATCTGGCACTTCCAATTCCCTGAATTTGCGATCTGTTAGCCAAAAAGTTTTTGTTATTTTAACAGATACTCAAACAGAAGGGACAGATCTTGATAATACAGCTTTGAAAAATCAAGTGGACCAGGCGAATGCCCAAGTATATGTTTTAGGTATTAATAATCGCGGATTTAATAATTGGAACTATTACAATCAGCATTTTGGAGAATATGCTACGGATATCTTAGTCCCTGAATCTTCAAGCGATATTTCAGAAAACCTTACACCAAATTTAGCGGATGAAATTATAAAAAATTCAAATGTCGAACATACAATCCAAAAAGATCTGATCATCCATGCAGGTGCAAACGGAGGCCAACAAATCACTATCCCGCTGTATGATAATCGTGCCGTAGCGATCGGCATTAACAGTATAGATGTTACAGACTCATACGATATGACAATGGAAGGTTTGCGCCGTGTCGACATTGCCAATAAAATACTTGCCGAACGCCGCTCAATTTATGGAGCGCTTTCAAATCGGATGGAGCATGCGTACAATAACGTTAAAAATACGGAAGAAAATTTAATTGCCGCCGAATCTCAACTACGCGATGCAGATATGGCAAAAGAAATGACAAAGCTTCATAAAAATCAAGTACTGCTCCAATCATCCCAATCCATGATGGCCCAGATTAATCAAATGAGCCAAAGCATTTTACAAGTGCTTAAATAGGTTCAATAAAATTGCCATTAAATGTGTCGCTGTTAGAGCTAAGCAGCTTTGTTATTCATTTCAAGCTGGCTAATTATAAGAAGGCGCTATTTGTTTGCAAGGAGTAAATGCAAACAGATAGCTCTCTCCTTCATTGCGCTGTTTTCCCTTTTTGCATTGGGGGGTGAGGCATTGAAGAAAATGGATGTCTCCATTAATTTAATCCTCACTTTCTTGCATAAAGCGCTCAGTCGGCTTGCTTGGGAAAAGATGATCGTCGCTATGCATTGGATAATCGTCAGCAGCGTTTTCTTAATCCTCACGTGGTATGATATTATCCTTACTTGCAATTTTAATCCTTAATTTCAGCATGATAATCCTCAAATTCTACAAAATCTCCTATTTCATATTTAGTTGCACAATAAATCATTTTAGGAATGGATTTGATTTTTCCTTTTTACACAATTATATATAATCTGCTTTTTGCTCGAAGCTTTTCCCTACGCTTATCCTGCAAAATATAAATTTCGACATTCCCCTCGCACATCTAACCAAAAGCTCTGCCAATAGAAAAAATCCAGACTTCCCTGCTGACTTTCACAAGGAGCTGGATTTTGATATTGGAAAACGCTTATTTCAATCTTTTCAGCAATTGCTCTTTGTCTTTCCCGTTCGGCAACTCTCGTACAAGCTTCATCGCCAATTCATGGTTTGCCTTTGTTTTTTTCTTTTCATAATTTGCGGCACGCAATTTTGCCTTTGCCAAATTGTTGTCAACTGTTTTTTTAATTCTTTTTTCGAGCTGTTCACGCTGTTTCTCATCAAATATTAATTGAATCGTCTTCGCAGCACTATTATAGTTTTTCAGCGTCTGCACTTTCTCATAAGCAGCAATATTTGTTGTCGCCTGCTTTACTGCAGCTTGCACTTTCTTATTTAACTTTTCCAGCAGATCCGACTTTATAGAAGAATCCGGCAAGTTATTAATTGAAAAATTGGCGTAATTATAATGATCTTTTGTTGGCTGTTTTTCATATTGCGCCAAACTTTGAATGGCTTTTTCTGCAAATTCTTGCAACGCTTCATTTAGCGCCGATTCCAGCTCTTGCTTTGCCTTTAAAGCCGGCAATTTTTCCAGCTCTGCATCAGCCTTTTTGTAATTATAAACGGTTTTGTTTTTGCTGAATATGTTTACAGCATTTGCAGCAGGCTCCAACAATGCCGAAATGGCCGCATCGATTTCCTTTTGCTTCTCTACTTTAACATCTGCCGAAGCCATTTTCGCCAATAGTTCTGTTAATTGGGTATGGCGCTGTTCAGTGGGATTTTTCATAAAGTCCGCCAATATTTGATCAATTTCCTGAATGACTGTTTGCTGTGTTTTATTCCATTCATTTTTTAATGCCAATTTTTCAATCGTGCTTGGCATTTTCTCGATTTTTTCGTGCAATGCTTCCGAAGATAATCCGCTATTTAGAAGCTCATCAACAATTTGCCCATTCGGGGATTGGAATTTAGGAAATCCATGACCATACAAAGCGTCAAATCCAGCTTCCCCTAAATCTTCCGCAATATAACGCAAACCATCACGCAACTCCGCTGCCTCCGCATATGGATATTGCTCCATCAGCAATGCAAGCAAACCTGCAATATGGGGCGTGGCCATAGAAGTGCCATTGTATGTTGCATATTGCCCATTTAAATAAGTGCTGTAAATTTCTTCACCCGGTGCCGCGAAATCATTCGCATCCCCCGTCCCGCTAAACGAAGAACGCTTAAAATGACGATTAACCGCTGCTACAGATATAGCCTCTTCATGGCGGGCAGGATAATTAATAGTATTCCCCGTGCCACTGTCGTTTCCTTCATTGCCACTTGCCGCTACAATAATTATGCCATGTTCAGCCGCCTTTTTAATGCCTTCATGTAATGATGGCGCATATTCCAAATCGCCAAAGCTTAAATTAATAATGTCCATTTTATTTTCGATTGCCCAGTCAATTGCCTGCAATACTGTCCCGACTTCACCAAGGCCATCTTTTTTTATCGCTTTCACTGCATATACTTCGGCATTTGGCGCAATTCCCGCTACTCCGACACCGTTATGCTTCGCTGCAATAATCCCCGCAACATGTGTGCCGTGCCCGTGGTCATCATCATAGCTGTCACCGATAAATGATACACCGCCCGCAAGCGTAAGGTCCGGATGATTTGCCACACCCGAATCAATAATTGCGATTTTCACGCCTTTTCCCGTATAGCCTTCATTCCAACTGTTATGTATATTCATCGCTTTTATATTCCAGCGCTCCAATTCAACGGAAGACAAGTTTGCTACTTTAAATTGATGTTGGATAGTAAAAGTTTGATTTTCTTCATAAAATTCAATATGCCCTTGATCTTTTAAAAATTGTAATCGCTCATTTGTCATTTTAATGTTTATCAGCGGCAAGTGTTCAAATTCCTCTATGACAGATTCCGCATTTTCAATGATGATTTGTTTACTCGGCTCTGACATATATTTTACTATGACATTCGATTCCAAATTCGAAGCAAAAGCTTCTTTGAGCGATAATGGTTGCAATGTCAATATTACTAAAAGCACAATGCCACAAACTAGTATTTTCCGCATGTTCTTACCTCATCTTTTCAATTTCATTTTTCCTATACAGAAAATCATAACATCAAAAAAACCCAGTGTCTCTCATTAAATTTTAAGAAGAGACTGGGTTACAATTTGTATACTGTTTAATTTAATCCGTTATGTTACTTTAAGTTTTTTTAAGAAATGGATTAAACAAACTGATTACTGCCAACCAAATGTACCACCCTTGCCATCTTTTGTACCGGCAGTTGCCAAGAAGTGTACCAGTGTGTGCCAACAGATTTACCATTACTCGTTCGGAGCCGGGCTTTATATCGAGCGGCGGGCGTGGTAGCCTCATTCGGCAGAGCCAGCATGCATTCAGCAGGTTCTCTGGCACAAGAACCATGCCCGCAGAGGCTCTATGTCAAGCCACTTAAGTTTCCCTAGAATTATCAAGGATATATGGTAATTTTAGCGTGCTGGCACATAGGTTGGCGCTGTGTGGTAAATACCTTGTCATTTGGTGGTAAAAAGTCGTGGCAGTAATCAAACAAACAAAACCCAATGTATTTTAAGTATATTGGGTTTTTGTTGTTTAAATTACATTGGCATCGACCAAATTTCAGTCGATTATTTATTCATCGGAGTATTTATCCATAAATTCTTCAAGTGCCACTGCTAGCAAATTTGTTCTAAAAAGGCTTTTTAAGGTCAACATAACATGGGAGCTTACGCTATTTCACATATCGAATTTACTGAAGTTCAAGTAATCGAAATAATTTTTATATAGTAGTCTTACCTGTTGAATCGAATACAAGCTTTCATAGTTTTTCTCAATAAATTTGCTCATTATTCTCATTATAAAATATTGGATTTTCAAGCATTTTTTTAGTAATACTTCTCGGAATAGTTTCGAGTGTAATATATAAATTACCGAATTCCATAGCAATATTTTCGACTTTAAATAAATATTCACTATCCCCTTCTTTTACTAAAAAACTGTCTATTTTTTCATTATAATTACCACTTAAAATGATATAATTCCCCTTATTTGTATAGATAATATCTATATATTCATCTACAAGATTTTTATTTAAAGATACAAGCTTTAACTTATTGTTAAAATAATTTTTTTTAAAAAGTGCATAGCCATTTTTTTTACTATACTCAAAAACAATAATTTGTGTATTTGAATTTGAAATAATATATTTTTCAATCAAGGAAATGTCTGGCTCTTCCCCTAGTCTATTTTGAATGCTATTTGCAATTTCATTTTCATTTAATTCGATATTGTAATTTTTCTCTATAATATAAAATATAAGAGCTATAAATAAAATAATGAATATTAATATAATTAGATACTTTTTCAAACTATTATGACTCTCCTTTTATAATAAGCTTATTCTTGATTATAAAACATTTTATCTAATTCAGATAAAATGAAAACCCCTCTCGTTTTCTATCAATTAACGAAGAGGAGTTTTCATTTTAAATATATGCTGAAAAAATGTAATTGTACTGCATAATTTAACTATTATTGCACCTTCAAACTATAGGGCTTTTTATATGTCATACTTTGAACAAAAAATACAGATTCATGATTCAATACATTATTAACTAGTATTCTCACAGTCCATTTTCCTTGTGCCATTGTACTTGAATCAATTCTAAGCCCATGCTTTATTTTAGATGAACCTCGAAGTATATCTACAGTTAAAAATTTATCAGTAATATAATATGTTCCATTTGGTCCGATCCATTCAAAAGTCAAAATAATACTTTCCTTAATCGTATCAATAATAGTTTTATTCATATCTATTAAAAGACCAACTACCTCATCTGTTACAAAAAAATTTTTGGTAAACAAATGTGAATCTAAATTAGCATTTTGAATTTTAAAAGACTGGTGTAACTGCTAAACTAAAATGGACAGTTTCCGCTTGATAGAACTGAACACTTTCTACCCACAATACCTCCCGCTAGT
>NZ_JBQCJW010000058.1:0-8002 GCF_051967575.1 Solibacillus silvestris | reverse complement strand
GTTTTGATTGGTACAATTTTTTGGCGCTTGAGCTATTCAGAAATGGCATACGTCCCACAAACAAAGCCGCATGCACAGTGATGCTTGCACGCAAATATTTGGATAGCCCGAAAAACAACTTGAACATTATAGCCGAAACATACAATATCCCGCTCCTGAAGCATCATACCGCAGACGCGGATGCCATTTGCGCAAATGAAATTCTCCAGCTCATCCTAAAAAAAGCGAACTAACGTCTGGAACTTTTTCTTTGTCCCATTTGTTAATTCGCTTTCTATTTTCAAATGACCCCTTGCTTTGCATGCTCAAATATCGTGCTCTTAATATGATTGGCGGAAATGTAGCCGAACACCGTTGTCGGTCCAAGTGTCGAGCCTGGTCCCGGGTAGACTTTGCCCATGACGGAGGCCGAGCAGTTGCCCGTTGCATACAGTCCAGCGATAGGCTTTCCGTCACGCAATGCTTGCCCGTGCTCGTCTGCCACGATGCCTCCTTTTGTCCCAAGATCGCCCGGGAATACTTTTACCGCATAGTAAGGCGGCTTATTTATATGACCGAGGTTCGGATTCTTGTATGCCGGGTCGCCGTAGTAATTGTCATATGCCGAATCGCCTCGCTTATAGTCCCCGTCCTTGCCATTGTCGACAAATTCGTTGAAGCGGCCGATTGTTGCACGCAAGCCTTCCACATTAATACCACAAATTTTCGCCAAGTCGTCAATCGTATCCGCGCGCTTCAGCCAGCCGGACTTCAGCAGCTTTTTCGGTACCATGCGCGGCATCATCGAACCGAATAAATAGCGGTTCCGGTGGCGGCTTTCCATAATCATCCAAGAAGGAATGGCCTTGCCTGTCTCCTCCTGCTTGTCTAGCATCGCACGCCCCGCATCGACATACGATTCCGCCTCGTTGAAATAGCGTTTCCCTTCCTGGTCGACGATAATCGTATGCGGCAATGAACGCTCATAAACAAGGAAGCTTGGTGAACCGTCGTCATTGATCGCACTCGGACCCCACCAAGCCTCGTCCAAAAGCGCTGTATCCAAGCCGTGCCTTTGCGCGATGAGCAGCATATCCCCTTGGTTTCCTTTACTTGCAGACGACCATTCCGGACCGATATTATGGTACTTGCGCCGCAGCTCCTCATTATGGTCAAAGCCGCCGCCCGCCAAAATGACCGCCTTCGTTTCAATGAAATGCGGTGCGCCGTTTTGTTCGATTTCGATGCCGATCAATGCGTCATTTTCTATAATCAAATCTTTTAGCGGTGCATTCAGCCGGATTTTCACACCTAGCGATAACGCAATTTTCAGCAGACGGGATACGAGCCCTTGTCCAATCGACGTTGCATGTTTGCCTTGCAATTTGTATTTAATGCCGCTAAACAGCATGCCCGAAACATTCGTGAAATCTTTCATGCTCGTAAATGTGCGCGGCACCGAGTAAACGCGCCCTGAATAGAGCGGGAAAGGCATCTCCATTAAACCTTTGCGCAATAGACCCTCATATTCGCCCAATTCCCTTAAATCGAAAACTTCCCCTTCAATTGAGCGGCCGATTTTACCCCCTGGACGTTCTGGATAGTAATCCGGATAGTGCGGTGCCGCCACCCACTTCATCCCCAAGTCCTCAAGGAAGCTCACCATTTTTGAACCGTTTTGGATATATGCCACTTTGCGCTCGCGTGTCGAGGCGGGCCCTTTATCCTCGATCACTTCCTCCATATACGTCAATGCCTCTTCCTCGCTGTCCTCTAAGCCCGCCAGTTTCGAGACATGGTTGTTCGGAATCCAAAGCCCGCCCCCCGACAAGGCAGATGAACCGCCGAACACTTCCGTTTTTTCCACAAGCAATACTCGCTGTCCATTATGTGCCGCAGTTATGGCCGCGACCAAACCACCAGCCCCGCTCCCAACGACTACAACTTCCCACTGCTCTTGCCATTCCATACAAACCCCTCCGTTATTCGTTTTGGCTATCATGCTAAATGACAAAACTAACATGTAATGGTGCGATTTACATATTGTGATCCGCGGCATTGTGGCGCTTAAAATTACCTTGCCTACTTCCTAATTTATTCAACCGATTTCCATAAAAGTAGCGTTTTTTTTAAATAAATTGATATAGGTTCCGTTTTTGAGCAATCCTTGCATTGACATGAAGACATATGCCGGACACGTTGTCAGCAAGGCAATTGCAAGAACAGCACGAAGCAATTTCCGGCATATAAAAAACGAGACTGTAAGGCAATATCACCCTGCAGTCTCGTTCATTTACACTTACATCTTATTTATCCGATCATTTTGCCGCTAATAAACGCCTCCGGATATTAGAGGTATTCCCCTGCGAAAAATAATCAAATACTATACGATTTGCCGCCTCTTTTATTTAAAATTAGCTATTCGGTCTTCATTTCATATACAATTCAACCAATTCATAGCATCTTTCCTTCGTTAACTGTGCTTGTATGCTAACATACTGCAGATTTTCCATTGAACCACCTTCAAATTCCAAGGCTGCTTCTGCCGCTTTTTCATCACGATGTTCTAGCCAGTCTCGCTGCTCTTCCCGCAATTTATTCATGTCGTTCGATGAAAGCTGTTTTTTCAGCTCTGCATAAATTTCGTTCAATGCTTTATCCCATCTTGCAAATACTTCACCCTGTGCTTCTGTTAGCTCAATTTGTGTACCGTGTTCAAAGACTTGGTCAAATTCTTCCAACCCTTTTTCAACATCGTTCAATTTTGCAAGATACCTTTCCTTCAAGCCGGCAGACGGTTCTTCGGACGGCGTAATTTCCGCATTGTCTTTTAACGGTTCCTCCGTTCCGGCAGCACAACCTGCCAAAAGCAGAATAGCGGCAAACATGGTCAGTATTTTTTTCATTTTCATATCCTTCTCTCTTTTAAAAGATAGTATTCAAAGGCAATTGGATACATATTTCGCTGCCTGCCTTTTTATATTAAAGCATGAAATTATCATCGCAAAAGGAACAGACATCATTCAAAAAGGAGAGCGCTGAAAATGTGGATGATTAATTCGAAACGCCAATTAGATGATTAATTAAAAAGCATGCAGCCGATTTAAGATTAAACGGCTATAAGCTTTTGCCAATGTGTTTACAGTCGCAGAACATTTTTGATTATGACGTTACTATGCGGAATGCTTGGTATACTCACCTTGCTGTAGCTTAAATCCTGCTCCGGCACATCGTAGGCTATTTTATTTACAAGAAAATCAAGACCCACTTTCATCACTTCAATTGTGACCCACTCACCGGCACAGCGGTGGCCTAAATAGTAATCCCCGCCGCCTTGCGGAATAAAACTGAAAGGGCTGCCATCCCATTCAGCAAAACGATCGGGCCGGAACACATCGGGATTTCCCCAAATATCAGGATCATGATTTGTGCCATAAAGGTCCAGCAATGTTAATGTTCCTTTTTCAAATGTATAGTCTTTCCAAATGAAATCTTCTTTCACTTGTGCGGCGGCAAATGGAAAGAAAGGATAAAAACGGCGCACCTCCTGTACAAACATCTGTGCATTTTTTTCATCGCCGGATTTGAGTTTCTCCCGCTCTTCCGGATAATGATGCACGGCCAACGCAGTAAAGTTGATAAAGACTGCAATTGCCACAATGGGCCTCAAAATATTGATCACTTCCACAGAAGCGGTTTTTGCATCAAGAAGTTCCCCGTCCAAATCTCGGTGCAAGGCGAATGTGTATAATGCCGTACCCTCTTCGGGATTCAATTTGCCATCTCGCACTTGATCGATGATTTCACCTATCCATTTTTCCACCCGATTCCGCGCATTTCTCCCTGCCCAATGTGATGGTCCGATAGCTGTTGCCGATTCGAACATCGCTCTTAAATCATCCGCCAGCGCTTTCACTTCATTTTCTTTCACCGGTACTCCTGCCCACTCACAAGCGGTATTGCACATGATTTCCTGCGCTTCTTCATAAAGAACCACTTCGTCCATCTGCTGCCATTTATCCACTGCCGCCGCCCAATGCTTTCTTGCTATTTCCTTCAGTTTCCCAAGACGCTCCTCGGTCATAATGGACATAAACATTTCTTTGCGATGTTGATGTGCCTGTCCATCCAATGACTGCACACCATTTTTGCCGAACAATGTTTGCGCAACCCGGTTCGGTGCGACACCTTCCCTTTTGAATTTGTCGTTATCATAAAAAATACCGGCCGCTTCTTTTCCTCCCATGCAAATCGCTTTTTTCCCAAGCAACCGTGTTTCGAATATATTTGAGTTAAAACTTTGGCGTCTATTCAAAATATACAAATATCCTTCCCTCAGAAGGCTTAAGCTGTTGTCGATTCCCTCTTCCCTCGGCACTGAATTTGTCATACCCTTCATCTCCTTTTCCCATGAGTAACATTGTCGGTAACCAATTCCCTGTTTATTCTTCAAAAAAACGTTACTCTGATTCATCGCTTTGACGGATGTACAATTGCCGCATGCTATTTTAGGACAGGCAGTTCTGGACGAGCACCGCTTAGTGACTTTACTACTAATCCGAAAAAATTTGTTTAACAAAGGCGAGATTGTGATAGTTACAGTAGTAAATCTTATTTTTGGGTTTATTAGAAAAACGCATTTTCCGTCAAATAGCGCAAAATGCTGTCTTTTCTTATGTGGACTTCTTTATTTCCTATCCATTAAAAATGCTCATACGCATTTTTAAAATATGGCTGCATTCTACATATAATCGGATTTTTACAATTTTTAAAGGGCGTGGTTCATTGATGTTGGAAATTAGTAAATTTTTTGAATAAGTATATTTGGAGCAATGCATTAGTATTTTTATTTTTGGCGGTCGGGGTTATTTTTACGTTCCGCACAAAGTTTGTCCAGATCCGCCGATTTAAAGATATGATTATGCTGCTGTTCGAGAAAAATTACGATAATGCCGGAATCTCATCGTTCCAGGCATTGGCTATGTCGCTCGGAAGCCGTATCGGTACAGGGAATATCATCGGTGTGGCGACAGCGATCAGCTTAGGCGGGCCCGGCGCAGTATTTTGGATGTGGGTAATGGGCTTTCTTGGGGCTGCCACTTCTTTTATTGAAATTACGCTTTCGCAAATTTACAAAAGTAAAATTGAAGGCGAATACCGCGGCGGAACACCTTTCTATATTTATAAAGGGTTGAATTTAAAGTGGTTTTCGGTCATTTCCGCAATTATATTAATAGTGGTCATCGGGATTCTGTGGCCAACTGTCCAGGCAAATACCATCGCTTTGACAGTCCAGGAATCATTCAATGTGCCGCTTGTCGTGACGGGGATTTTGCTGGCGTCATTAATGGCCGGCATCATCTACGGAGGCGTGAAGCGAATCGCCACTGTTTCCGAGTATTTAGTACCTTTCATGGCACTTGCGTATGTAGCAATCTGCATTGTCTTGCTTGCGGTCAATATTTCCGAAGTTCCCGCCATGTTTTCGCTCATCGTGTCAAGCGCGCTTAATTTGAATGCCACATTTGCCGGCCTATTCGGGACAGCGATTGCGATGGGTGTCCAGCGTGGTGTATTCTCAAGTGCCGCCGGATTGGGTACGGAAACGTTTGAGTCTGGTGCGACAAGCGTTTCGCACCCCGCCAAACAAGGCCTCGTGCAGGCGTTCTCGATTTATATCGATACATTTTTGATCTGTACAGCGACTGCTTTCATGATTTTAATTACCGGCATGTACAATGTTGCGCCAAATACCGGAGATGCGATCATCAACAACCTTCCCGGCGCAAACCCGGAGCTTTATACGCAGTCCGCCATGAGCACACTCATCTCACCTGCATTCGGTCAGTATTTTATGACGGTTTCGTTATTCCTGTTCTGTTTTACTACGCTAATTACGTATTTCTACAAAATGGATACGAATATCGCCTTCATAAAAGAAATGCTGAATATCGAAAAATCAAGCGGAATCATAAAGCATGCAGCCCGCTTCGGCCTTCTCGGCATGGTCATTTTCGGTGCGGTCAATCCAGCGGCGCTCATATGGGCCATCACGGATTTAGGTGTCGGTCTGCTCGGCTGGGTCAATGTCATTACAATTTTGCTGCTTTCCAAAACCGCATTAGTAGCGCTCAGCGATTATGATTCTCAAAAGCGCATCGGTCTCAATCCGACATTCAATCCGGTCCAGCTTGGCATTAAAAACGCGGACTTTTGGGAGAATGAGGCGACGAAAACTGCTAAAACTCCTTCTACAGGGAAAACTGCTGCTGCGGCCAGAAATAAACAAGAGCGCTTGCTACCGTATCACGAGTCCGTTTCCAAATAAACTGATGGTTATCCATCCCCCAATATTGCAGCAGCAGAAATTTCTTAAGTGCCCTAAAATACAAAACGAAAAACATCAATTTGAGGAGTTGATGTTTTTCCGTTACTTATCGCTAAATTGATTTAAGTTATGGCTATGAATTCGATGATATCTTTGGCTTATTATATTGAGAGCTTGATTACTCAATTAAATCGCTCCTTTATTAGCCACACTATGCTTATAAATGAAATGAAAAACCAAACCAAAGCTATCTTCAGTTCAAAAAATAAACTTATTGCTACAGGTATACACAAAAGATAAGACTTATATTTTCCTAAACCATTCCATAGGCGGCTTTCATTTTCCCATATAATATTCGGCTTTCTATAATCTGCATACAATCGTATGAATGCACTAGCCAGTAAAACAATTTATCGAGGATTGCCGATTTTATCTAAAAGATGCCCTTTTAATATGGAGCATGTTTGAATATATCCATTTGAATGAACTTTACACAGGATGAAACCATTTACTCCTTTCCGCCGTAAATTATATGAATGGCCCTATTTTTAATGCATCATGGAGGTGGCAGGATGAGAAATATATCTTCGTATAGTATGCTGTTCGGGATTTTAATCGTCGCTTTTAGCGGCAATTGGATTATTCACAGCTATGATTCGGTAACCGTCTATCCGAAAGCATCGTATAGTATGTTCGGGATTGGGTTGGTTGTTGTCATCTGCGCCTATATGATGAATAGATTATCTGTTTACCACGAAGATGATTATGTACATAAAAAGGATAATCGGGATGCCTTGAATAAGTGGCTTATGGATGACCTTCCATTTAGCAGATGGTTTATTGCAATAATTATTCTTCCTTTAGCAATAGCACCCTTTTATAGCTGGACTTTGCTTTTTAGGCTCTTTTCTGTTTACTTATTTTCGGGAGTTGTTTTGGCAGGTTTTGTGTACTTATTGAAAGGGGACAGAGTAGAAGAAGAAGAGTTGGATTATGAAGGGAAAGCAAAAAAGTGGCTTGATTTGATTGATTACCGCAAACATCCGTTCAATATCTCACTTTTTATTTATATTCTTGTCATTGCAAGTTTTGTATTGAGTAAGCAGCTGGGGATTCCCCTCTATATGGAGACAGGAGGCAACCCGCGCTATGTCGCTTCACTGCCGTCGATGGCGTTTTTAATGTCAATCCTGATGGTGGTCAGCACGTTTATTTTCATTATTAATCACGGGGATATTTTTGGTTTCCGTAAAGCCGAGCAAAGCAACTACAGGGTGATGTTCATCCATTTTGCGGAAATTATCCAATGCGGGGTTACATTTTTCCTGCTTGTTTTCACAGTGCTGAATGCATTGTATGTGTACTTTTGAATGAAGGGTATGCTGTGGATGATTGTTACTTGGTCATCAATGAACAAGTAAGCAACGGGCTCCATAATGTCCAAATTGAAAAGTATTTACGCCTGCTGCCATTGTTCCACCCTGCTAATTTTGAAAGCTATTTAACAATGCACTGTCTAAAAAAGCGGCAAGTGACTATAAACCGAAGCCGGTTGTGCTTCATTTTGATGAGGGTGAATAGGTTGATGGAAAAGAGAATTTTTGCCGCAAAGTTTTTAGCAGTGAGGTTTAGGTAGTAATACGAAGTTTGATGAAAGACGTGCTAACGTAATTTTTATAATGCTGGATAAATCCT
>NZ_JBQCJW010000057.1:0-9075 GCF_051967575.1 Solibacillus silvestris | reverse complement strand
CATGTCGGACACGTCCTCTCATATAAGTTATTTTACTAACTTAGCTCGATTATGTCCATGACTCTATATTACATCCAAATCTTTTGTTGGAATGCTATTTATGTTTTTTTTAATGGAATGATTCGTTAGTAGGTAATGCTAATTTATTACTCCGCTGCAAGGTCTTTTTAAAAGACGTCTTGTGGTGGAGTTTTTTTGCGTGGAAATTTACTTGCACCTTTTATTTTCCCGGTGCTGCTTCCTGCTTAAAATAATAGGGGGGTTATGAAATTATGTCTTGGATTGTCCTGCATTTTATCGGAATTATCTCGTATGCAGCCACTGGAGCATTTGTTGCCCTTGAGGCGAGATTTTCCTTTATAGGAGTATTTGCTTTAGGCTTTATTACAGCATTTGGCGGGGGGCTGATCCGAAATTTAATTATCGGGATACCGGCTGCTGAGCTTTGGGAGCATTCCGCTATTTTAACGGTGCTCATAACGTTGACCATCATAGTATTGATCCCGCTAAAATGGATAGACCATTGGAGGAGATGGGGGTTGTTTTTCGATTCAATTGGACTTGCTTCGTTTGCTCTTCAAGGAGCTATGCTGGCCAGCGCGGCTTTTTCCAATGATTTAGGCATAATGATTTTGGCGGCACTGTTTACCGGAGTCGGCGGGGGAATGATTCGGGACGTTATCGCCGGCCGAAAACCGCTCGCTCTGAAGGAAGAAATTCATGCTATTTTAACAATTTTATGTGCCATTTCTATTTGGCTAGGCTTGAGCTCCCCTCTTGAACTCACGCTTATCGTACTTAGTGTAGTCGCAATCCGCATGTTTGCGATCCGCTACAATTGGAGCCTTCCCTTACCCTGTCACCATGAGGAGAACAGGAAAACAAAAATGCGCTTAAGCTTGCCATTTTCAAGTAGGGAGTTTATAGGGAAATTAATCGACAGGAAAGATAAATAATCGATTCGCCGCCAGAAACTTTCGATGCTCGACTTTCTGTATGCTATTTTTGCTGTAGCAAGAACTATGCAGTCATATTTAAATGAAACTACTATAATAAAGTATTCTCTTTATAAAGAAAGCTTCAAAAACGAAGATAACTTTATTTTTACATTCTCCATAAAAACAAAATAAAAACTAACCCCACTTCGCCATCAGCTTTGTGGGATTAGTTTAAAATTGCAGCGATTTATACAGAGTGGCTATGTACCTTGTACCGAAAATTTATGTGAAGCTTATTATTAATTCTGGAGTTCTAGTTTAGTTTAAATTGCTTCACTATTTCTTGCAGGTCCTCTGCCATTTCGGATAAATCGGCAGCAGATGCTGTGATCTCCTCCATAGAAGCAAGCTGTTCTTCTGATGCAGCAGCAACACTTTGTGCACTATTTGCAGAATGCTGCGCAATATTTGCCATTTCTCCAATAGAAGCGTTAACCTCTTCCGAACTGGCGGCCATCTGTTCAGAAATGGCCGAAACCTCTTGAATTTGAGCCGTCACTTGTTCGACTGAGATTAATATTTTATTAAATCGTTTCCCTGTTTCATCCACAATCAATTTCCCTGTAGCAACTTCTGCTGTACCAATTTCCATAACATGTACCGCTTCGATCGTATCGTTTTGCACGTGGGTAATTAATCTGGCTATTTGATCTGCCGATTCTTTCGATTGTTCAGCAAGTTTCCTTACTTCATCCGCTACGACAGCAAATCCTTTCCCATGTTCACCTGCACGAGCAGCTTCAATCGCTGCATTTAAGGCCAATAAATTAGTTTGATCAGCTATCCCAGTTATAACTCCGATAATATTGCCGATTTCCTTGGAAAGCTCCCCCAATTTCTTTACGCCCAAAGCAGAATTCGTTACCGCATCATTAATGATATTCATCTGATGAATCATTTTTTGGAGGGACTCGTTCCCAAAGCTGGCTTCTTTAGTCGTTTCGATTGCCGATTCTGATACAGAGGAAGATGTTTCCGCTATTTGCTGTATTCCAATTGACATTTCATTCATAGCGGTGGAAGAATTATTGGCTGAATCTACTTGTATATCCGTACCGCTAGCGATTTCCTGAATAATTGTTGCAATTTGTTCGGACGCTCTTGTAGTTTGTTCAGCACTTGCTGTCAATTCTTCTGCGGAAGATGCAGTCTGACTCGAGTTAATACTGACTTTTTCGATTACCATCCGAAGATTATTAGCCATAAGATTGAAGGAATTGACCAAATCGCCAATCTCATCCTTGTTTTTCACTTTTACCGGCTTAACAGAAAGATCCCCCTTGGCCATTTTCATAGCTGAATTTGACAACGCAATAACGGGTGCCGAAATAATTCGCCCCATAATAAGTGCGACGGCTATTCCTACTATAACAGCAACAACACCTACCGCTAGGACAAGCATAATTGTACTTTTTGCTTCTTTGGCATTTTGAGCACTACCTGTAACTAACAGATTTTGCTGCATTTCCGAAATTTTTCTTACTGCCTCATCTAATCTAAGTACGATATCCGCACCTTCCGTTGAAATTAGTCTTTCGTATTCAGCAGTTCGATTTTGTTCCTTCAAGTTAAATACCTTTTCTGTAAATTGGGTATATTCTTCTTCAATTCGATCGATTTCTTTTAACATTCGTATATATTCAGGATTCTCAAATTTAGGAACTAAGTCATCGTAAACTTTTCTGTAATCGGCGACAGCATCTGTATGATTTTGAAGCGAACGGCTATCCCCTTCCATTAAATAACCCCTCATAGTAATAATCTCTTGTTTTACAGCTACTTGTAATTCTTTAATTTCCACCGCTTTCATTGCCTTGTCTTCAACTAAATCCGTATATGAATCATTCAAAGCCGCAATCTGGCTAAAACTAATACTAATCGATGTAATCAGCAATATTATAACGGCCGTAAATCCCCCTAATAACTTTTTATTAATTGTCCATTTCACAATAAAACTCCTCAACTTTCTTCTTAATTACACTTATAGAAACGTGCAGCATTTCCAGCAAAATAGTTCAAGGGAAATTTACTATCAGCATCGCTTTTATAAGCTTCAAATTAGTCATTATAACCCACTTAAATTGGTGAATTAACATCCTTTTTTCCTATACAACTATAGGAAAACCCATTCCGATATTCAAGTAAACTCCCTTAATTGTTCATATTTTTATTTTTTCAAATGCCCAATTCCGGAAGTTTTGATTACTGAAAACGCAAAATATTCATTGCATAAGGGCGCAAATTCTCCTTTTGACTGAATTCTTCTATGTTTGATTTTCAATAAAGCACCTGCAATAATCTTTGCGGAAATTGGACTTAATGGTTATGAAGAAAATCGTTTTTTCTCTTATGCAAAGAATTTCTCCGCTTGACATCGAGCAAATTATGATAGGGGAAACAAGCAAAAAAACCAAACCCGTCCCTTTAGCCGCTTTGTGGGTTTGTGTCGAACGATAAAAATCGGCTTAATAGTTGTCAAATGGTAGCATTACAGCTAAAAATTTAACACTTGAAAATTCAACTGAAAGCTAGTAAACTATTCAACGTGCTCGCACATCATCATTCAATATTACTGTATAACCTCAAGAATACGGCTTGAGGGTCTCTACCAGGAACCTTAAAATCCTGATTACAGAAAATGAACTGTTCATTTTTTGTAATCAGGATTTTTTTATTTTCTAATTTTTCTATCAGAAAGGATGTAAAGCAAAATATGAATTTCAAAGTTTTTATACTAGCACTATCAACCGTTGCCGTTGGACTGGTCGAATTGATCGTCGGCGGTATTCTTCCAATTATCGCAGTCGATATGAATATATCACTAAGCACTGCCGGCCAGCTGATCACGGTCTTCGCGCTTATTTATGCGATTGCCGGTCCGGTGTTATTAGTTCTGACGAGCAAAATTGAACGAAAAAGGTTATACCTTATTTCCTTGTTTGTTTTTTTTATCAGTAATATTATGACTTATTTTAGCCCGAACTTTAGCTTTATGATGATTGCCCGCGTCTTAAGTGCAATGAGTACAGCGCTTATCGTCGTGCTGTCTTTAACAATAGCAGCAAAAATTGTTTTACCAACACATCGGGCAAAGGCTCTAGGTCTCATTTATATGGGAATTAGTTCATCACTTGTCATGGGCGTGCCTCTAGGAATTCAAATTTCCGATCATTTTGGATGGCGTGTGATTTTCCTTGGTATTGCAATCCTATCGGTAGGCTCCTTTATCCTGATTTCAGTCTTTTTGGAGCGAGTTCCTGGTGAAGTGACAATCCCGCTTTCACAACAATTAAAAGCCGTTGCCAGCTTTAAAATCGGGAGTGCACATCTTGCAACAATGTTTATGCTGGCCGGACATTATACGATCTATGCGTACTTCACTCCATTTTTGGAAACAGAGCTTCATCTGAATTCCAATTGGATCAGTCTTTGTTATTTATTATTCGGGATTGCTGCGGTGAGTGGCGGCGCATTCGGGGGAACTCTTTCGGATAAGATTGGGGCACCTAAAAGTATCCTTGTTGTCATCATCTCATTTGCTGCAGTGCTGTTTTTACTGCCATTCACTACCTTTTCACTAATCGTATTCATACCGGTTATGATGATTTGGGGAGCACTAAGCTGGAGCCTTGCACCACCGCAGCAAAGCTATTTGATCCAAACAGATCCGGCTACATCCGATATTCAGCAAAGCTTTAATAATTCAGCATTGCAAATCGGGATTTCTATGGGATCTGCGTTTGGCGGAATCGTATTAAATCAAACAGACGCGATTTCACATGCAGCTTGGTATGGCGGCGCACTTGTACTTCTTTCCTTAGCATGTGCAGTATTTTCTTTAACAAGAACAAATGGTAGAGGAGAATCCAAGACGACTTCGGGTATTCAACAATCAAATATATAATTTTAACTAGCATCATTCGGATTAGTATCGAATGGTGCTAGTTTTATTTGGTTGGGGGCAATCGAGTTCCCTGTGCACGAATGGAACAAAAGCGGTGAACTTGGCTTCACAATGAACAGAAATTTCTGGGGAAAAGGCTATATGTTCGAAGCTGGAAATCTCATACTAAAAATTGCCTTCAATACACTAGGCTTAGAACGGGTATTTTCAGAATCCGACACTAGAAATACAGCTTCCTCAAATTTAATGCACCGTTTAGGTATGACCCATGTAGGCACGCTCAGAAAAAATCATATGATCCGCGGCACACTAGTGGACAGTGTGTATTACTCTATATTAAAAGAGGAATATCAACAGGCTAACGCTTGAAGAAGTTAAAGCTCCAGAATAAATAAATTCCTTTCATTCTATACTTAGAGGTAAGGGAATGTATTTTTTTAGTCAGCCATTCCTATGTCGTTTTCATAATGAAAAAAGACCATCATTATACTTTGATGGTCTTTTTTGTTCAATTAAAGCTTTAACGATAAATGAAGAATAATATTAAATTCTTCCCCATAATCTTTCTACATTTTTTAGCACCTTGCCATCAAAAGATAATTTATATATATCTGGCATATCAAGATTTCTCCAAAAAGAAAAATCATATTTTCTGTCAAAGAAATTCATGATTAGAACCATTATATTCCCATGTGTTCCGATAACTACATTTTTATCTTTGTACCTCTCTAATACATCATACGTTGTATTTACCCCTCTTTTTTGTGCGACAATGTTTGACTCTCCGCCTTCCCATGAAAAGTTGTAATCTTCCCATACTTTTGTTATCGCAATAGTAAAATCTTCGGCAGGGACTGTGGTTAAAGTACGTTCTTTAAAACCATCTATAATTTCAACTTTACTATTTTTGTATTCGGCTATGCCTTCGACAGTTTGGACAGCTCGTTTATACGGACTTGAAACAACAATGTCAATTTCCTCTGTTTCTAATAATTTTGTAACTCTTATTGCATCAGTTAAACCTCTTTCCGATAAAGGTCTATTTAATTCATCGGGTGTATATGTAGAGTGTGCATGTCTAACAAAATATAAATTAGTCAAGTTAATTTCAACTCCCAATTAAAAATAAACGGTATTACCCACCCATTTTTTGTTATATTAAACCGCTTCAATCAATTTACAACTCACCTTCCTTATTTTCATCCTAAAAATAATCTTACATTATTTAAAGTGAACTTTTTAACAAATTTATAAAATTCAAATTATTATTTAATCACTAATGGAATATTAGCCTTTTGTTTTAAAGGAGTGATTTTATGTTTTTAATTGGTAAATATTGTGTCATTTCAAGCGGTCATTTTAATACAAAAAATAATAAAACGATGAGTGTGTTAAATGTTCAAGTTAATGGTGATATCCATAAATTTTTTGGAAGTGGTAAAATTCCTAAATTCAATTTTGGAGAAGTAATTGGATTTTTAGTAGTAGCACAAAGGAAGCAAGGTCAAGAATATTCATTTTATCTTGCAAAAGCAGAAGGAATTAAACAGGATACTGAAAAATAAATAAAACGACAGTGTTTCTGCCGTTTTATACTTGGAGTAATTTTAATAATGAACTATCTGGAATTACTTCAAAATTCCCCTTTACCATTACTTGTAATACGGTTCACCGTAACATGTCTAAATGAGGTTCCGTTTTTCACTTAGTTCATTTGCGGCTCATTTGCGGCTCATTTGCGGCTCATTTGCGGCTCATTTTTTTAATTTATATTTACTGGATTTATTTTGACCTTCTAAAATTATTTTTCCCTGTTCCCTTAAATCCTTTAAGATTCTTTTACTTGTAGCTGGTGAAAAACCACAAAGCCTCTCAACTTCTTTGCGTGTTATATATTCGTTTTTAGATAAATAGTCCAAAATCATTACGTTAGCTTGAATTTCATCAAAGTCTTTATCTTTTGTATAATCAATATTGGCATTAAAACTTTCATACACTCGATGAGTAAACATATATTTATTTCTGGCTTCCCTTTGTAAAACATTTCTCTTTTGACAAAGTTTGTTTAACACATTCGCTGCAGATTGAGTTGTTATTTGGGCCACTTCAGCAGCCTTACCTAGTGTGATGTTTTTATTAGATTTAATGTATTTTAATATACAGATTTCCGAAACTGAAAACTCACCGTTAATTTCTTCCTCTTTAGTAATAAACTTTAGAAATTCTATGTCTTCCAAACTGCTTCTTAAAGTTAAACCTACAGCTTCAGAAAATAGATTATATTCTGGAGCTGACTTTCCTGAAGACAGCATATCCTTAAATATGATATCTACCCCTTGGCCGGAACGTTGAACGTATCTTAGTTTTTGGAGTGTTTCAGCAATTAATTTATTTCTCGGTGAAGAAGGATGAGTAATAATATTTGTACTATCTACCCCAGATGGAAACGAACCGGGATTTTCAATAATTATTTCATTCGGATAAAACTTAACAAAAATTGAAGAAGCGCTCTCATAATCGCGGTGTGAAATTGCATTTAATAGTGCTTCTTGGAAAACATTAATAGGATAATCTTGAATTTCCAACTTAAATAGTCCCATTTGAATGTTCTGTATTCCATTTCTATCTTCAAAAAATTGTTGAATCCTATCTACCGCCTGCACTATTGGAACTTTAAGCTCCAACCGTTTATGATATTCAGTCTGCCCCTCATTATATGTAAGAATGATTATTTCTGATTGTGGCATATATCGGGCTATTGCTTCTCTTGTTCCAATAAATAGCAATCCTGCAACGGTTAACTGAATTTCATCGCCATCAACATCTATCAATCGTAAGTCCTTTAAAAACGTAATATTGTCTGATTGATATAAAGTAGAATCTTTATCACGAGATTGTATTTTTAACTTTAATCGCTCTACTTCAGTAAAATCTATATCATCTTTGGAAGTCCGTTCTATAATTTTGGCGGAATAGTCCCCTTTAAATCCCTTTATGCTATTTGAGGTGTATTCTGATGGATAAAATGGCTTTGTATTTTTCCCTAATCTTTTATATACAACGCCTTTTGAAGTGGCTACAATTTCAGGTGACTTTTGAACTGTTATTTTTAAAATATTCTTACCTGAAAACCTAACTACATCAATATCAGTAAAAAGCTTAGGTATTGTCCTGTCATATATACTTTCAATAATATTCTGCTCATCATAATCATCACATCCGGTAATTTCACCATTGTCTTCAACACCAACTAAGATAATACCACCGTCTGTATTTGCAAACCCTACCGCTTCATTCGTTAAGATATTTATCAGTTCTTTCTTGTTTGCCCTAATCCAACTTTTGAATTCTACATACTTAGATTCGCCTAGTTGAATTACTTCATTAATATCCATTGAATACACCTCCTAACTTGATATTAATATTATACCAAGACTAGAAGGCAAAACGTGAGCATGATTAGGAAATATTTCTAACAAGGGCACATTTAAAGGAGGGCTCTTTAATCTTAGCAGAATACGTCATTTACAAACATGTAATAACATTGTATATTTATTCATTATAATTATTTATTTATGGTAGTAACGAAAGCAGGTTAGTGAAAGAAAGCTAAACAGGTATAATAGAGATAAATGTAACTCTAAATGGGAATTGGGGAGAAATTGATGTCGCAAGATGGAATTGTTTTAGTAGCAAGTGTGTCAATCTTTAATGGCGATAAAGTTTTGATTATAAAAGAGAATAAACCTGCCGCTATTGATAAGTGGAACTTTCCAAGTGGTCATATCGAAAACGGTGAGGATATTATCTATTCAGCTCAGAGGAAAGTTAAAGAGGAAACAGGGTTTGATGTAAAACTGATTGGTACTACTGGTGTATATAATTTTATTAGTGTATAAACAATCAAGTTATTTTATTTCATTTTATTGGCGAGATTACTGGAGGTTCTTTAAATCTCGAAGAAGAAATCACTGATTGCAAGTGGATAAACGTAAAAGACTTTACAGCATTTGAAAACGACGACCTACGAGAGCCAAGTGTAATATCGCAGATAATTGATAACTTATTAAAAGAGAACTATTACTCAATTAGTGTGTTCGGTGTTTGTCAATATAGTTGTCGCATCAAGCTACTTAACTTTTCTATCAAAATCAAAATCTGTTCTATTAAAAT
>NZ_JBQCJW010000056.1:0-9416 GCF_051967575.1 Solibacillus silvestris | reverse complement strand
TAAAACAGACAATAAATTAAGAATCAAAAAAATCACGTGGAAATACAAATTTACTTGAGTTAATCGACAGTCTCAAAACTCCGCTTATTTCTCCTACCATTTAATTAAGAGCCAGAATCTCTATCCGTTAATGTAATTCTTTCCAATGCAGGAGAGGGACTGTTATTAAAAATGAGATCAGTTTTTTAATAATCGTAGTTTTTCGGCGCCCGCTATACTGTAAATCCTTCTTTATCATTATAGTGTAATTTCAGAGAAGCAAGTATGCTATTAAAAGGGGAAAAAATTAATTTTACAAAAGGTCCAGTCGACGGATGCTTTGAGGCTAGAGGAGGTAATGACAAATGAATGAAATCGATTTTTTACAGCAGGCGGTTCAATTAAGAAGTGAGGGGAAATTACATGAATCAAACGAATTACTTATTAGATTAGTGGAGCAACACCCAAACGATACATATATAGATTATCAATGTGCCTGGAGCTTTGATATGCTTGGTCAAGAATCCAAGGCTGTACAATACTACGAAAAGGCAATTCTAGGTCACCTGAATGACGAGGATTTGGCGAATGCCTATTTAGGTCTTGGTAGTACATACAGAGCCCTAGGGGAATACGGCAATTCAAAACATACGTTTGAACAGGGTTTGAAGCAGTTTCCGCACAATAAAGCCATTCAAGTATTTTATGCAATGACCTTATTTAATTTGAATGAACATGAGCGTGCAATGGAGCTTCTATTAAAAAATATTGCAACTACTTCGTCTAATCCTGATATTAAGAAATATAAAAATGCAATAGCCTTTTATAGTGATAAATTAAGTGAAGTGTGGAAATGAGTTAGCAGTTTTCTGTAAAATCAATCAACAGCATTCGACATATTGAATGCCGCCTGCCGTTTTTTCGGTTCCTTTTCATATGGGTGCTCGTGCTCGGCGATAATAAAAATCGCCCCCAGCTCGATGCCGTGACCATAATGCGCGGCTTCCTCTGGGGTAAGATGCAAAATGCGCAAGCTTGCTTCATAAACATTTTGGCGGGTAATGAAGCTGATCAATTGGTCCATCCAATTGCCGGCTGTATGAATCTGGATATCGGTATACATTTTCAGCGATTGAAAAGGACGGATATCTTTTGAAAACAGGTGAATTTCATGTTCCGAAAAGCCGTGCCCCCGAATGATATTCAGTTTTGCCAATGCTTCCTCAACTGTATACACTAACGCTATTTCACGACGATACTCCATCTAGCTCACCCCTTTTTTTCATTGTAATGGAATTTATAAGCAAGTGGTAGCGACAACAAAAAGAATTGCACTGTTTAAGTTGTAAATGGGGGAAATCCGAAACTTATAGAGTTTGAAACCCGTAGTATATTAAAGGAAAGCATTTCGATGAGACTTTATATTTTAGGTGACAACTATAGCATACGGATCAAAGGAGAGGACATATGTTTTTAAAATCGATAAAACTTAAAAGAGAGCAGATAGCTGATTATAATGCGTACCCATTCTCGATTCCGTTTATACGCCATATGGATGAGCTGGATGTAGATGCACCGATAACCTTTTTTGTCGGCGAAAATGGTGCAGGGAAATCAACATTGCTCGAAGCGATTGCCGATCAAATAGGCTTTAATCCAGCAGGTGGGAGTACGCAAAATTTCCAGGCATTCGATGTTCATGAATCACAGTCCTCACTTGGCGAATATGTGAAATTATCATGGTGGCCAAAAGTGACGAACGGATTCTTTCTGCGTGCGGAAACGTTTTATCAGTTTGCCTCGCATTTAGATGAAACGGATACAAACGGCTATAAAGCATATGGCGGAAAATCTCTTCATCATCAATCACACGGGGAGTCTTTTTTCTCGTTATTCCAGCATCGCTTTAACGGCAATGCAATATATTTGCTGGATGAGCCAGAAGCCGCACTGTCGCCTACAAGACAATTGGCTTTTTTGACATTGCTGCATGATTTGCTGAAGGAGGAAAATGTCCAATTTATTATTGCGACACATTCGCCGATATTGCTCGGCTATCCGGGTGCGGTCATTTATCAGTTTGATGAGCATGGAATCGAACAAGTGCAATACGAACAAACCGAGCATTATCAAATCACCTCGTATTTTTTGCAGCATCGGGAAAAAATGCTGCAGGAGCTATTTCATGAAGACGAAGAATGATTTCATTTAAACGAAATTCTTTAGACAGCTACTATTTTTCAGTATAAACTAGTAAATAATAGGAGGCGATTAATATGGAATGGCAGCAATTGCAGCAGCAAGCTGAGCATTGTCAACTACAACTGCTTGAAGCGGAGAAGCTACATAAAAAAATCGAAACAGTGGAACGTCTTATTGCACATGCGGAGCGAGAAATCGGGCGCCATCAATTGGATATGCAAAATGCGCGCAAACAATTGAATAAGCTGGAGGCATTTTCATTCGTCAATCTATTTCGTGAATGGTCAGGAAAAAAGGATGAATTAATCGAGCAAAACTTGGACCGTGCAGCTGTTACCGAACTTAAGCTTATCGAGTCCCAATTAACATACGAAGATTTGCAGGATGATCGTGTAGACCTTATTCATAAGCTGAATGCAATTAATGAGTCTTATGTCGAAGAGCAGTTAAAGCAGACAGATACGAAAAAACAGCAATGGCTGCAGGCAAATGCCCCTCACCTTGCTGCAAAATTAACCGATATTTTGGAGCAGGAGCTATTATGCAGAAAGCTTATAAAAGAAATTAATGAAGCAATGGATGCGGGAAATCATGCGTTAAGCAAGCTGACAGATGCAGGCTATGCGCTCAATGACGCAAAGTCTTACTCGACATGGGATACGTTTTTGGGCGGCGGCTTTATCGCAACTGCATTCAAGCATGAAAAACTTAATGAAACGAACAGTTATTTACATGACGCCCAAATGGCTTTGCAGCGCTTTCACAATGAATTATTGGATGTAAAAGAAATTCGCCAAGATTCGCTTGTTATTGATACAGACGGGTTTGTCATGTTCACCGATTACTTTTTCGATAATATTTTCACCGATTGGTCGATCCATTCAAAAATTACGACATCGATGAACCAAATTTCGCGCGTTCAAGATGATGTAGCCAATACAATTCGTGAACTGGAGCAAAAACTGAACATAACATTAAGAAAAGAAGTGGAGCTTCTGCGAGAAAAAGAGGGAATCTTAAATGCCGATGATCAAACATTGTTTTTTCAAAAATAGAGGCGTAGAATAAAGCTTAAATTAGCTATCCAAAAGGAGTTATGGAATATGAGTCGTTTAGTAGATGAGTTTTTACAGTTGGTGCAAATTGATTCTGAAACAAAGCATGAGGAATTGATTGCGCCTGTATTAGTCGAAAAATTGCAACAGATGGGTTTTGATGTTTTGCAGGACGATGCACATACACGCAATGGCCACGGTGCAGGCAATATTATCGCAACATTGAAAGGTGACGACGCGATTGAGCCGATTTATTTTACAGTACATATGGACACAGTCGTACCGGGAAAAGGGATTAAACCTGAAGTCCGCGAAGATGGCTATATATATTCGGACGGCACAACGATTTTAGGTGCAGACGATAAAGCGGGCATCGCGGCATTGTTTGAAATGGCCCGTCGTTTGAAAGAAAAGAATATTGCGCATGGTACGATTCAATTCATCATTACTGCCGGCGAAGAAAGTGGTCTAGTCGGCGCGAAAGAATTGGATCCATCGACAATTATCGCAAAATACGGATATGCTGTTGATAGTGATGGCAAAGTGGGAGGCATTGTTGTTGCGGCGCCTTTCCAAGCGAAAGTATTGACTAAAGTCATCGGCAAAACAGCGCATGCCGGTGTAGCGCCCGAAAAGGGGATTTCAGCGATTACAGTAGCTGCAAAAGCGGTTGCACAAATGAAGCTTGGCCGCCTGGATGAGGAAACAACAGCGAATATCGGCCGCTTCGAAGGTGGACAGGCAACTAATATCGTATGTGATGAAGTGACAATACTTGCCGAAGCCCGCTCCATTGACGAATCGAAGCTGCATGCACAAACAGCACATATGAAAGAAACATTTGAGCGTGTTGCACAACAATATGGCGCACGTGCGGAAGTAGAAGTGAAGCTCATGTATCCTGGCTTCCGCGCAACAGAAGAAGATCAAGTTGTAAAAATCGCAAAGGCGGCTGTGGAAGCAGTCGGCCGCACGCCGCAGCTAGGTGTATCAGGCGGGGGCAGTGATGCGAACGTCATTGCAGGTTTTGGCATCCCGACAGTGAACTTATCTGTCGGGTATGAGGAAATTCATACAACAAATGAAAGAATGCCGATTGAAGAGCTTGAAAAGTTAGCCGATTTATTAGAAGCAATCATTATGCAAACGACTAAATAAGAGGTGAACATATGGGTTTTGAAAAAGCGGTCGTATTTTTATGTGGCACGGAAGAGTATGCCGTACCTATTGATCAAGTAGTATCAATTGAAAAGCTGGAACGGGTGACACCGATCCCGCATTTGCCGAAATATTTGCTCGGTTTTACGCGGATTCGCGGGGAGCTCACACCGGTCATTGATTTTCAGTCCATTTTATACAATCGTCCGACGAATACCGCAACATCCAAAGTAATCGTATTGAAGACAGATATTATCAATTACGGATTATTAGTAGCGGATGCGAAGGAAATTATTGATTTTGAAGAAGGCATTTTAAAGCAAATGGGCCTTGTCAATTATGAAAAAACGAAATATTTTACAGCGGTGGCAAATTTGGAGGATCGAATGATTTCCTGTGTTGATCCAAGCATTCTTATCCATTCATTGGAAGGAATGCGCGAAATTATCGATTATTTGCACAAAATGCTGGAAAATGAAAAAGAACATGTAAACGAATAATGGCAAAAGCGCGAAAATCAATGGATGTTTTTTCGCGCTTTTTGTATGCAAAAAAATAGGCACTTTTCACTTTACATTATTATTGTGCTATTGTAATATGGTTTGAGTCGAGTACTCTAATTAAAGTACTTTTATGAAAGCTGAACATAGAGAGGAATAACAATATGAAATTTACACAGTTTTTAAAAACGAAGGGAGCTATCGCATCCATTTTTATGGGTATTTTTTATGCGGTCGCGATGCTGGGTATTTTCTTGCCTGGCTATACGGCACTTCCCGGCAATATGGATGATTTAAAAATTGCATTGGTTAATGATGATAAAGGGGAGACAGGCAGCCAAATCGCAAACCAGTTGTCGGAAAGTCTGCCGTTTAAAACAATTGAAACGGATATAACAAATAAAGCGGCGATGAAGGGACTGGAAAAAAACGAATTGGCGCTTGTCATTCACATTCCGGAAAGTTTCTCTGAAAATGCACAAAGCGGGGCGACAGCGAATATTGACTTCACGGTCAATGAAGCATCTGCAACAATGGTATCTTCCGCAATGTCTTCGGTAGTCACAGAAATCAATAAGCAATTGAGCGCAAGTTTCTCGCAGCAAACTGCACAAGGGGTATTAATGAATTTCAATGTGCCGCAAGAGCAGGCAGCGGAAATTTCATCTCAAATCGAAAACAGCTATGTAGGCAACTATGTGGTGATAAATGATGTTCCGGATGGCATGCATAATAATATGCTGCCGATGTTTTTAACGATGGCTGGTTATGTTGGAGCGATGATCGCTGCAATGCAATTGGTCGGTTCATTTAAAGCAAGCCGCGGGAAAGCAAGCAAAACGAAACTTTTCGTCTTCGTGCAAGGTACAGCTTTATTAATTGCTGTATTATCGACAATTGCAGCTTTATCGATCGTGTTTTCTATTACAGATGTGGAATTATCGCTATTGCTGCCAATTGCCGCACAGCAAGTACTTATGTATATGGCCGCATTTAATGTATGTGCGATTATGATTTTCTTATTGGGCGAGGGCGGTATGGTGCTGAATATCCCTATCCTTCTAATGCAGACAATCGCAAATGGAGCGACGATGCCACGCGATATGATGTATTTGCCATATGAATGGTTCAGCTATATTACGCCGATGTATCATTCGGTACAATCATATTTTGCCATCATGTTCGGCTCTATCAGCCCAGCACCATTCCTATGGGGATTAGCTGCGGTCGGCGGAGGTGCGATGCTGATCAATATTTTAATCGTATCGTTCTTCCATAAGCCGCTGCCCGTTACAGAGCCAACTGCTGAACCGGCAACGCAAAAAAACACAGCTGAAATTACGGTTTAATTCTGCTACTATAAAAGAAGGGCTTCAATCATTTTACTGGTTGAAGCTTTCTTAGTAATAGGTGATTACTCGAAAATAGGGGACGTTGAATGATGTCAATTCAGATTTATATTTTAAGCAAGTTAATCGAAGGAAACAATTATCCTTATAAATTAAAAAAGGAGCTTGCCAAGCCTGTGCCTTTTGACAAGCTCGCTGGACTAACAGAGAGTAAACTTTATTATCATTTTGAATCATTATCGAAGCAAGGATTTATCGAATCTGTCGAAGTTATAAAGGAAGACAATCGTCCGGACAAGCAAGTGTTTGCGATTACCGAAAGCGGTCGCAAGGAGCTGCCGAAAAAAATTTACACGCTATTTGAAAAGGCGAATAAATTGCAGGAAATGCTAATTGGATTAATTTTCATTCATCATGTGGACCGAAAAAAAGTCATCGAAATTCTAGAGCATAAAATTGATGCGATTCATTCAAAACTTGCAAACATAAAGGATATTCATGCAAAGCTTCATGTTGAAGGGTCAACGAAGGAAGTGGTAGAAGTTTTTGCCTCTTATTATGACAGCAGTTATAAGCTGGATATCGATTGGCTTGCAACCGTTATTGAGAAATTGAAAAATGAGCAGATTTAATGAAAGCCTAAAGATCCGCCGGTTGTGGAACTTTAGGCTTTTTCGTGCGCATTCAATTGAATTCGGGCATTTTGTTCTATATGATAAAAGAGGGCTGCAGCCAGCTGATTGACCACATACATAAAGGGGCACAAATTTGATGTGTTTGAATCATTTCATTTGCGCATAAAATGATTCAGCTAAACAGTGAGATCCCGTTTCTTCTTGAATTGCTTTATATAGGCAATGCCCGTAAAGCCAAAGACAAATACAGTGATGATGCCGAGTGTCAGCACGAGATTGTCCTCAACCCACTGAATATTGCCAAGCAGAAAGCCAGTGATCAGCCATACGGAAGTCCAAAGCACCGCACCAATAAAGTTATAGCGGAGGAATTTCCAATATGAAAAGCCGGTATAGCCCGAAATAAAAGGAGTCATCGTGCGCATGAGTGGAACAAAGCGCGAAAATGTAATGGCAACCCGGTCATAATCGATCAAAAACTGATGCGCTTTTTCCGTTGCTTGCTTTGAAATGATGCGCATCAAAAAGTTTCGCTTAGGAGGAATTTTCCGGAACATTTTGCCGATGTAGTAATTATTGCTATCTGCCAATGCCGTGGCAAAAATAAAGATAATGAAAAGCATCATTAAATCGAGCTTCCCGATTGCCGCCAGGGTTCCGCTTGTGAACACTGTGCTGTCGCCTGGTAGAAACGTTAAAATAACAAAGGCTGTTTTTGTGAACACGACTGCAAAAATAAGCAAATAAATATAGTTGCCGAGCTCTTTTATGTAATGAAAAATAAGCTGATCGATTTCGCGTAGAAATTGAATGATGTCTAATAGCATAAGTCGTTCTCCTATCAATAGGATTGGTAAATTCAAGTATAGCCGATTATGACTTTTTTGGATTGTATAAAGCATTGAATTGGCAATTTTGTTGTCGCTAAATTTGCAAACGGCAATATGGAATTACAGCAAAAATGATATTGCCCCATCTTTTGCAGCACGCACTAAAAATTCATCGGGGGAAGAAAATTAAAGGTTGGTGTAAAAATGAGTTTTACGAAACGTCCGAAAATCCATATTCCAAAGACGAAATCCGAATGGCTGATGGATATCGGCGGCTATATTGCTTTAGCGGCAATGCTGTCGATACTTGCCGTGAACTGGGGCGACTTACCGAATAAAGTGCCCGCCCATTTTGACGGCAGCGGCAATGTTGATCGCTTTGGCTCGAAACTGGAGCTGCTGATTTTGCCGGGTATCGCCATCGGGATGCAGCTTTTTTTAATGATTTTGGAGAAATTCCCGGAAACGCATAATTATCCGGAAAGATTAAATGAATCGAATATTGAAGCTTTTTACACAAATAGTCGCCAAACATTGAATTATATGCGCAATATAATTAATGTATTATTTGCGTATATCGTTTACCGCACAATCGATATAGCATTAGGCGATGAAGCCTCGATTGGCTGGCCGTTCTTTGCCATTATGATCGCGCTGTTTATCGTGCTCATTTGGAAAATCGTAAAAATAATGAAAATTAAATGATGAGGGGTTTGAACATGAAAGCATATTTAGCAAATGGATTATTTTCAATCGGAGACCGCTATGTAAATGAATTGCTGGCACGCGAAATCCGCGCGGCAATTCCTTCAATCGAATTATATGTACCGCAGGAAAACGATGCAATCAACGACAAAAATGCATATGCAAACAGTTTAGCGATTGCCGAAGCGGATTTATCGAGTTTGAAGGAAAGCGATGTATTAATTGCAGTAATCGACGGAGTGGAAATCGATTCAGGTGTAGCTGCTGAAATTGGCGCGTTTTCCATGTTGAACAGACCGATCATCGCATTATTTTCAGATGTGAGACAGTTGGGGCGGACAAACTCTAAAAAGATCGACGCACTCATAGAAGACGGCACGGAAAACCAGTTTATTTACCGCAATTTATTCGTTGTTGGCCTGATTAAACAAAATGGCGCAATCGTTTCGACAGTCGGGGAAGCTGTCGAGCAAGTGAGAGCGCTGCACAAGTAAATCGATGGAACGTAGCTGTATTTCTTTATAGGAATACAGCTTGTTTTAATTTTGCGGGCATTTGCCAGAAGCCTGACCGCAAAAAGCTTATTTGGAAAAAGTTTTAAAAATAGCCGACATTTTTTACATATTTTTAATCTTTATTCGTCTTTATAAATAAGAGAGGTGACGGACATGGATTTTGATGAGCTGTATGAGCAGCATTTTCACAAAACCTATCAATACATACGCTATATGGTGTCGAATGCGCAATTAGCCGAAGATTTAACGCAAGATACCTTTTTGCGGATCTACAAAACAAACTTGGCTAAAATCGATAATTATCAAAAATATACAAGGCAAGTCGCGCGAAATCTCGTCTATGACTATTATCGCAAAAAGGCATTAATCGAGTGGCTTCCATTTAAAAGCGCCCCGGAGCAGCGGGAATTTGTGGATCTACGTCAAATTTTCGGACACATTCTGCCTAAGTTTTTTCTTGGGGCAACATCCCGAACGGATTGTTCCAC
>NZ_JBQCJW010000055.1:0-9816 GCF_051967575.1 Solibacillus silvestris | reverse complement strand
AATTCCTAAAAAATTCAGCACCTTGGAAAAAATGAATAAAAACGGATTGGTTTTAGTGAGCTATGAATAATTCAGGTAATTTTTTCTTAGAGAGTTTTTCGCTAAAATACTTTTCTTAAGCAACTTATCTTGTTCGTCTACAATTGAATAATCGCTAATCTCGAACTTTAATTCTTCAAAAAGATGCGTAAATAATTCGTTAACCTTATTTTCCACTTCTATCTCTCCTTAATTCACACGCTTTTATATCAATTAAATCTATATTTTTTATCGCCATAATATGATGACTATTTTCTGGTAGTTCATATTCTTTATATACAGTTGTTTTAGGTATATAATCCTTCAATGATTTATTAATATTTCCTGTAATAATATAATCAATTTTATATAGTGCTTCATAAATCTTGTTGTTTTCCAATATAGAAATAGCTATTTTGCTTATTGTAGCTTCGATATTAGCATTCATTTGACGTTTTCGAACTAATCCATCTGTAGCAGTTGGAGTTGGCAGCGTATGAATTATTGTTGTTGCTAGAAAATGTGAATTCTCTATATTTATTGTTAAATCTTCTCCTACAATATTTTCATGGAATTCAACTAAAGATAGAAGCCAAGGATATTCTAAAAAATCTGACTTCACTAAATCATTAAGGTTCATTAAATTCTCACTATAGTTTACTTTTACATGGGGATTCATTTTATGACAAAATAATAAGAATTCTTCTTCACTTAATTCTGTAAATACTTTTTTTATTAGATCCGAAACTTTATTTATACCATTTTCAAGTTTTTGGTATTGTATAATAATTTCTTTATCATGCTGAAATTTTATGTATTCATTTTGAATAAAATCCATATTTTCATTATAGTATGAATTAAAATTCTGAATTATTTTATCCTTTAAATAGTACACATAATATGATTTAGGCAAATTCTCATAATTTTCATCCAAAATGTCCTTTATATCCGTTAGGTTTATTTTTTTATCATAATTTAAAACAGCAGTCTGCCTATTGTAATGCCTTATATTAATGTGTTTGTCAATAAACCCTAAAAGGGTAACATATACACTTTCTATATATTCATTTAATAGCCCTTTTTGTTCTAGCTCTTGCTTCTTGTCTGTGAATTCATAGTATTCTTCAATTTTTTTCTTTGTTAACTCTTCTATATTTAATAAAGTACAATATGAATCTCCACTAGAATATTCATAAATAGAAAACTTCTTAAAAGCTTCGTTCACTAGTTCATTCTCTTTTACATATTTAAACAATTCTAAAGGACTCATTTGAGTTGAAGAATTTGAACTTGAAGGTGCTTTTGAAGCTAGTAAAGCCTTTTTCAAAGTATCAATATCAGAAATAGTTTTTCCATTTGATTCAATACGTTCAGCCGCATGTAAATATGCTTTCTTAATTGTTTTATATTTCCCGTATACCGATTTTCCAAGTAATAACCATATCGCATCTCTATAATTACTTAAGGAGTCAACTCCATAAGATTTCACTTGATGAATTTGAACATAATTCTCATCTTTTATTATTGAAAAATCCTCTAAGTATTCAAACTCCAAACTATGTTGATTAATTAATTCTATATTTTCAATCGAATTAATCATATAATCAATTACAGCGATAATGGCTACCTTACCTTGATAGCAAAAACCATTCCAACTATGTGTCGCATCAAATTCAACTTTTTTCTCAACAGCAGTATTTACCACTATTTATATACCTCCTCGATCTTATTTCCGAAATATTTACTAAAACCATTGAAATGTTTCAAATACTCTTAAATAAAACTATGAAAATACCTCAGCAGAATATAAGTTATTATAAAATCGCCGAGGTAAAGTTATCTTTATTTATTATTGATTGATTGATTGACGGTATCTACTATTTAGTCCATCAATACTCATATTTTCACTCAAGTTTGTATGTGGGATGAGCAAATAACCCCATTTTTTACCTTCATGCTCTAATTCATGTTTAGAGGCATGTTCACACCATGCTGTTACGGCTTTTGCTTTTTCAATAACTACTTCATCTTGCAGTTCGTTTTCAGCTTTAATTTCGCAAATTAATTTCATTTCATCTGTTTCTATTACGAAATCTGGATAATAAGTTTCTCCTCGTCCGTAATAAATTTTCAATTGACCTACAGAAGGCTTAAACCATTTTAAAATCTTTGGATCGTTTTCACAGATAACTGCAAATTTACGTTCACTATCTGAATCAAATTTTTGAACGCGATACAAACATTTAGAAAAACCGCTAAAAATCATACTTTTTATCTTACTCTTATCTTCAACAGGACTTCTAAAATTACGTTCACCATCTTCTATAACCATTGTGTAGTGAACTGGAGATAAATGTTCGTACCCTTTACTCACTCTAACATCATATTGATTATCAGATGCTTGATAATAATGTTGTTGCATTTGTTCATGGATTCGTTCGGCTAATAGTTTTTGGTTATAGATAAGTACATTTTCTACCGCTTCATTATTCGGTAAATATGATTTCAAATGCTCAACTAATTGTCCCACAAGATTATAAAGCAATTCTGCATGGTCATCGTAAGAAATATCAGAGTAATTCATAAGCTGCGATACAATATAGTTTTCAAGTCTTTCCTCTTTATAAATTGATGTATTAGTATTTAAAGATGAACGTTCACTAGTTCTTAAGCTTTGAATAATAATTTTTTCATCTACGGGTTGAAGATGAATATTGCTTACATCTAACGTAAACTCTTTATATCCCCATGTTACATCACCAACTGGTTGAATAACGACACGTGGAATATCAATACTATGTTGAATATGGTTACTAATAGAAGTGTTAACAACGTGTTCCACAAATTTTTCAGTTTCTTCAGGGAATAAATCGAGTTCTTCAAAGTTAAGGTTTTCTTTTACTTCTTTCACTATTTCTGCGCGTATTTCAGGCTTTTGAAGACTTTGTGAATTTGGTAAATATTCAAACCGTTTCATAGCTTGTTGTGTTAACTGTATAGCTTCTTGTACACGTTCAGTAGTAAAGGTTGATTGTGCTTCAGGCTTGTTAGTTACTATCTTCTCAACCTCTGCTTGTACTTCTTGTTGAATTGTATCCGTCATTGATGTAGGTATTGTAACTGCTTGTTTCTTTTCAACAGCAACATCTTTTCCAATAATGACACCTGTTCGAATAATAGAGTTAGGGTTATTTGCTTCATCAACAATCTCTTGGAAACGGTCGTGAGCTACAATCGTCAATCTATCTACCGCCTGATTACCTGTTCTTTTTCCATAAGGTAAACGTAATCCACGACCGATAGATTGTTCTACTAATGTTTTAGAATTAGCAGCACGTAATGGGATAATCGTATATAGATTTGTAACGTCCCAACCTTCTTTAAGCATATTTACATGGATAACAATTTCCGTATTTGAATTTGGATCTTCAAGTGCCATTAATTCAGCAATTGTTTCATCTTTCTCTTCTCCACGCTGATTAGAGTGTACAGTTATTACTTTCCCTTTGTATTGACCACTATAAAACTCTTCAGATTCCATATAATCTAGAAGTTCTTGAGCATGTGTTGTATCTTGAGCAACAACAAGAATAAATGGTTTTACTAATGGTTGATTCGTTTGTCGACTATATAAATCAAGTTCAGCCTTTGTCTCTTCGTGAATTCTTACACCATCCATTAACTTTAATCGCTCCAAAACACTTTCTTGCCCAACATAATCATCTACATTAAAATTCTCTCTCGTTGCAACAGTTGGTTCCTTGACATAACCATCTTCCATTGCTTTATGTAACGGATAACTATAAATGACATTTTCAAAAGGAATTGTATTTGTACTCGTTTCAACTTGAGGTGTGGCAGTTAATTCCAACCCGATAACTGGTTTTAATTCATTTAGTACATTTACACCTGCTGTAGCTCGGTAACGATGAGATTCATCCATTAACAACACTAAATCAGGTAGTGAAGCAAGGTATTCAAAATAACTTTCCCCAATATATTCGCTTAATCTCTTAATTCGTGGTGCTTTTCCACCTCGAACTTCTGCATTAATTTTTGAAATATTAAAGATATTAATATGAATCTCATTCTCTTTAAACAAACTATCCTTAACATACATTTTTCCAGAATCATAATTGTCACCAGTAATAATACGTGGTTCATTAGCTGCTATTTCCGCAATTCCTTTAAATACATATTTAGGTGTACCCGGTGTGAAATCTTGAATTAATTTATTATAAATCGTTAAGTTTGGGGCAAGAACGAAGAAATTCTTCATGCCCTTTTTAATGTACAAATATGAAATAAACGCACCCATTAAACGAGTTTTCCCCACCCCTGTTGCTAATGCAAAACACATGGATGGAAAATCACGTTCAAAATTTGCAACTGTAGGATAAAGTGATTGAATCTTTTCAAGCTCAAGTTTTAATGACTCTTCGTCATGCTTTTGTAAATGGAGCGTCTCGATAATATCTGCTAATATTTCTAATGATTCTTTTTGAGGTGTTCTTAAACTTAATCGTGCAGAAATGTTTTTTACTTCTTTATTCATTGGAGTCCTCCTCGACAAATAATGACAATTGCTCTTTATTGTGATTTACAAGTTCGTCTATATTTAAACTATAGTCATCTCTACCGTATTCACAGTTTTTCAAAATCGAGGTAGGGATTTTTTCAAATGTAATGTTTGGATAATCATTAGGATTAGCCGTAAAAGCTTTGCAACAGACGAGTAAAGTCTCCACTTCTTTCATTTGCTCTTGTATTTGATCCGCTATTTCCCTAGTAATAAACTGAGTTGTAGTATAAATATAATCATTTTCAGTTGAGAATCCTTGTTTCCAATAAATAATCTCATCAGGTTGATAAGTAAATCCTTTGTGTCTACAAACTGCTTCTGCAAGCATAGCAGGATTATAATTAGCACTGATAATCCAGTTTCCAAACTTATCCTTTTCAAGCAAACTTGGCGCTAAACGGTAATATTTAAATCCGCCACCACCTTGCCAATCTACTAACTTAGAAATACCTCCATGATCAGTACCATCTATAACACTTATCAAACGAGGTATAACGTGAGTATGACAATGCTCACCTAACTCAATCATTATCCACTTACGTCCCATCTTATGAGCAACTGCACCAGTAGTACCAGAACCAGCAAAAGAGTCTAATACCCAATTTTCCTTGTCACTACTGTCAGTAGCTAGTTCTATACATCGTTGAATTAGTTTTTCTGGCTTTTTGCCTTTTTTAAATTTCACATTCCCCTCTTTTGCGATACCTTCCCATGATATATCCGACCATATATTAGTTAATAATTTTGTTGGAACTAATTTCCCATCAATTACATCTACGTTTTTATTGTAAAAAATAATTTGTTTACCATTTCTTATTACTTGAGTATCGTATCCGTTTCTTTCTAACGTGAAAAATTTAGCATTTTCACTTAATGAAGCATTTTTTAAATCTACTGTTTGTTTACCTGCTCCTTCATCGTCAATCTCAGCTTCCCTACATACAAAATCTGCATTTGAAAGAACAAAATTTTTAAAATCTTTATTTTTATATGGAATACTTACTCTCTCTAGTAAATATAAATACGACCAATTTGAAAATTCTTCAAAATTTAATTGCTTTGCTTTTTTTGAGAATTGTCCTCTCACATTACTCATTTTTAACATTTGAGCATAGGCAAATTGTTCTTCAAATAATACTTGAATTTCTTTATTTGATTGCTCTTTAAAAAATGTGTAATTCTCCTTAACGAATTGTCTTATATGTTCAATTCTATCTTCATTCCATGATTCTAAGAAAGCTTGGTTAAGACTAATTAGCTTCCATTCATCTAAACTTTTATCTTTATTAACCAAGAATTTGTTATATGCTTTATCAATATCATCTTTTTCAATTCTCATTGTTTTAGATTGGAATTTCGACTTATCTTTGCAGTACCACAGTATATATTCACTAGCTTTAAAAACACCTGGGTTTACAGTACTAAATGCAGAGGGAGATCTTGCCTCAATAGTTATTCTGTTAACAAAGTTACCTCTACCAAATATTTCGTCTAGTATAACTTTACAGTAATCTACCTCTGAATCATCGAGATGAATAAATAGACTACCTTCTTCGTGAAGAAGAGTATAGAAAATCTCAATTCTTCTTCTCATTAAAGATAACCATATACTATGTTCTAATCCATCATCGTAGTGTTCAAAAGCATTCCCAGTATTATAAGGTGGGTCAATATATATACATTTAATTTTCCCTGTAAATTCATCTTCTAGAGCTTTTAAAGCTAGTAGATTATCACCAAAAATAAGTCTATTATCAAAGATATCATTATCAGTGACCTTATTTTCAACTCGATAAGATAGTTCTGGGTCTTCTATTAAAATCCTCGGTTCAAGTTTAGGTGGATTATCTTTTCCAATCCAAGTTAACTCTAATTTATTTTTATTACTCATTACGGTCACCTCATATAATTTAAATAACGCTCCATTTTATTATAAACAAATTTCCCTCTATAATCTTTTGTTCTAAACGATTTTCCATGTCATTAAATAAGCGTTGTTTTTGTCGGTCAATTTCATCTTGTTCGTCATAGAGGTTTCTACGCATTTCATTACGTTTTCGTTCTTTTTCTTGGATAACTTTATTCATTTCAAGTTTTTCACGAACCATCCGTGTTAATCTTGCTTCTTTTTGTAATTGCGCTATTTCTATATCAATTTCTTTCAAATCAATTTCTAGCTTTCCCTTTAAATCTTTAGACCATTTGTCTAACTTATCAAGTTCGCGATCTAAATATGAATTTGCCTTTTCCTGTATTTCATTTAATATGGATTCTTTTTGATGCTTATAGATAATCTGTAATGTATTTTGAATTGGTTCAGAAATTTTGATTGTTTCATGCTCTTCAGCAGGTAATTCAAATAGTTTCTCACAACTTTCTTGGTCAATTTGGTTGCCTTCTGAATCTACCGCTGAAAATACTAAATGTTCCTCTTTTTCAGACGAACTAACTTTCAATAAATCTAGTGATAGCCAACCGGTCAGACCAATTAAGGATGAAAGAATACTTACTTTTCCTTCATACGCAGAATAATTAAATGTAATTTCCTTAACAGTTAAGTCACGGGATTTCGCTTGTTCAATCCATTTTTCCGCGATTGGATGTCCTAATCTGTAATAATGTACATCTTTTTGTTTCTTCTCTGGTTTCTTTGCTTGTGAAATCAATTGATATCTTTCATTTGTATCATTCAACGTAAAACTTAAAGAACTACTATTGAATTCCGCTTCATCTTTACCTTCGTAAATTGATATTCCCCAGAGAAAACGTTCCATTTTACTCATTTGTATAGATGTTTGTTCATACTGATTTCTTAATTTATCTCGAACTTCATCATCAAAATTTTCTAAGAGGTGCTTTCTGGTCTCCATCATTTTTTCTTGTATTTGCTCATCTAATTCTTTTTGTAAATCATTAAAAGCTTGCTGTATTTCTTCTGAAGTTCGACAAGTTTGATAAATTTGCTGAATCCGTTTCTCAAAATCTACTCCAGATTCTAAAGAACCTAAAACTTCATCTGATGAGCCAAATATACCGTTAAATAAATTAAATTTATTTGATAACAATTCATACACTCGCTTATCAGCAGCATTTTTTTGATTTAAAAAATTGATGACTACTACATCATACTTCTGCCCATATCTGTGGCAACGTCCAATTCGTTGTTCAATTCTTTGTGGATTCCATGGTAAATCATAGTTCACAACCAAACTACAAAATTGCAAGTTAATTCCTTCTGCTGCTGATTCTGTAGCAATCATTATTGAACCTTCATCTCTAAAATGTTCTACAATTGCTGCCCGTGTATCAATCTGTCTAGAACCTGTAATTTGATCATCATGTTGATGTTTTTCTAACCATTTTTCATAAATCCCTTTTATATGATCAGTATTATTTGTGCCATTAAATATAACAACTTTTCCTTCATAGCCATTTTGTTCAAGCATTTCTTTTAAATACTTTTGTGTTCTTCTTGATTCTGTAAATACAACTGCTTTTTCGTTTGCTTCAAGGTCTTTTAATGTATTAAAACCTGTAGATAAAGCTGTTAACAATGCTTGTCCTTTGGCATTTTCTTTAATTGATTGAGCAAGTTCATAATATGAATATAACTCTTCTCGTTCCTTTTTAGCGCTCTCTAATATTTCATTATCATTTCGACTTTCTTCTATCTCTTTTTCTTCTACTTCCCATTCTTCTAAGGTGTCATCTAATTCATCGATATCTAATAAAAAATCTGTCTCATTTATTTTAGTTTCCTTATTAATAATATCGTCTAAACGCTGGATTAAAGATAGAAGTGTATCTGATAGCGCAAACGTCGATGATGCTAATATTTTTCTTACAACTAATGTGATCAAACTTCGTTGGCTTTTTGGTAAAGCAACAATATCATCTTTTTGAAGGTAGCTAGATACTTTTTCATACAATTCCCATTCTTCTTCACTAGAGCTGAATTCTTGTAAAATTGGAATACGCTTTGTATAAGGTACATACTCTACCACTTGTCTTCTTAGCGTACGATGACATACAGGTTTAATTCGTTCTTTTAAGTCTTCAAAGTTTTGTTTTGAGATTTCTCTAGTACCATTTCCAAATTGTTTTCTAAATGTAATTTCATCTCCAAACAAGTATGGGTCAATAAAACTCATTAATCCGTATAATTCCATCAAAGTATTTTGTAATGGTGTAGCCGTCAACAAAAGTTTAGGAAATCCAGCAGTAGCTTCACGAATGACACGCCCTATTTTATTTGACTTTTTATAAACATTACGTAATCTATGTGCTTCATCAATAATAATTAAATCCCATGGAATTCGTTGTATATCCTGTTCCTTATTTCGAGCGAATGTATGAGAAATAATAACCACTTGATCTTTTTGGGAAAAAGGATGTAAATTTCCTTCCTTAATCAATTGATTGTAGTTTTTACTTTCTAAAATAATTGAAGGTATATAAAATTTTTCAATTAGCTCACGATTCCATTGCTTTCTTAAAGGCGGTGGCACAATAATTAAAATTTGCCTCTTTCTTTCTGCCCATAATTGACTAAGAACTAAGCCCGCTTCAATTGTTTTCCCTAGTCCGACTTCATCAGCTAATAAAGCCCCTTTTTCTAATGGTGCTCTGAATGCAAATAATGCCGCTTCTACTTGATGTGGGTTTAAATCTACCGTAGCACTGATTAAAGATTGACTTAAACGCCCAACAGAATCTGAAGCATTTTGTTTGGTTAATTCATACGCATAATATTGGCTTTGATAAGCTGTAGTAACTGTCATATATTTTACCTCCCGTACCATCCCATATTTATATTGTAAAGGAATAGGAGATTAATAGGAATGGTTTACCAAAAATCTACTAGGTAAAAAAAACTATATATTTTTGATCAGCACCTGGTCATGTATATAACAAAGGGGGGTGCCTGTGTTTCATGCCCCACCCCTCTACACATAAGTCATTATGTATCCATTTGGATATGTAACGGCTTTTTTGTTTTACAGCGAAAAGAGGCGTAGTGAGAAGAGCGCCAATATGGAAAGGAGGTGAAAACGATGAATAAAACATTGTTGCGTATATTAATTCGTGCAAAGGAGGTAAACAAATGGGTTGCTACTAAGCATCTTGTAGAAGTCCCATTGCCCCCTCTGTTAGGATAGATGTCGTACCGAGCTAACGTGATATGATTAAGTAAAATACACGGAGGTCGAGACGAA
>NZ_JBQCJW010000054.1:0-10338 GCF_051967575.1 Solibacillus silvestris | reverse complement strand
CCGAACACGGAAGTTAAGCTCTTTAGCGCCGATGGTAGTTGGGGGCTTCCCCCTGTGAGAGTAGGACGTCGCTTCGCGAAAGTAAAACCACTGAGAAATCAGTGGTTTTTTTGTATTGTAAGGAAATTATAAATATTCGTATTGAGAGTGAGAGCATTCTCTGTGTTTAATCTAAAGGTATCAATCTTTGAGTTTTCGATTTCTTAAGGTGACGCGTGATGGATTTATTAGGCTTTTCTAAATATGCCGTAGAATGGGCAGTTTCGTACAGCTGCTTTTTTACTTGTTGCTATAGTAGCCTTAATGATCATTACATTTTGCATTAATTAACTTTGCTTTCAATGCCTCTATTGGAAAAGCAGAGAGGATAAAAATCTAGCCAGCAACTTTTTATGTCCTTGTATATTGCTGAAAGGGAAACACCGATAGCTTTGTTTAAAATGATTACTTCAGAAAAATCCTTTACTTAATGTTGTACAATTTAAGATTAATGCATTACATTTAAACAAATTCTATTAATTCTTCATTGGAGAATTTTTGAAATTAAAGTTTCTATAATATGTGCCATGGAAAAAAGAAGAAGAGTGAATTATAGTTAAGGAAGTAAATCCATCATTTCGAAAGTGAGGTATTTAATAATGGAAAAAATACATATAGAAAATTTGCCAACTGAGCAAAAGAAAAAGGTCGGAAAAGTATATTCACAAAAAAATATGGATATTTTATCTATCCAATTGCAAACAGGCGAACAAATACCGGAACATAATGCGAAACAGACCGTTGTTATTATTGTGCGCTCAGGTGAAGTAGAATTTGTAGTAGAAGGACAATCGCAAAGATTAACGGCAGAGGATATTTTAATAATAGATCCTTTGGAAAAGCACAGTCTACAGGCAATGACAGATGTCGATTTAATCGTTATGAAGGTTGAAATTTAATGGGAAAAGTTATAACGAATGAAAACTGAAAAATCAGTGGAAGCTGCTGTATTGAATAGTTATAAATTTTACTAGCTAACAATTGCTGTTAGCTAGTTTTTTCATATACATAATCCGAGGTGGTAGGAAAGATATAAGCATCTTATAATAGAAGGACAATGACATATGAGGTGAAGACGATGAAAAATGATCGACCAATCGTTCAGGCATTGAAAAAATTTGTAGCGAATGAACCGCAATCTCTTCATGTACCAGGACATAAGAATGGGCTGCTTTCAAATTTGCCAAATGAAATTAAGCGGGCATTAACATATGATGTAACAGAATTACCAGGGTTGGATGACTTTCATCAGCCGGAGGAAGCAATTTTACAGGCTGAGCAGTTGCTCGCTGCTGCATATGGAGCAAATCGAAGTTTCTTTTTAGTAAATGGTTCTACGGTAGGGAATTTGGCGATGATTTATGCAACATGTCAAAAAGGGGACACTGTGCTTGTGCAGCGAAATGCGCATAAGTCTATTTTTCATGCACTTGAGCTTGTTGGGGTCAATCCCGTCTATATTGCACCGAAATGGCATACAGAAAGTCAAACGGCAGGCTGTATTGAACTTGCGGTATTAAAACAGGCGGTAACGAGCTATCCAAATGCTAAAGCTGCTATTTTTACGTATCCGACGTATTACGGGGTGACAGTCAATGACTTAGCAGAGCAAATTGAAATATGCCATAAGTACAATATTCCGGTACTTGTCGATGAAGCACATGGCGCCCATTTAACAGTGACGGAGAAGTTACCTGCATCGGCACTGGATTTAGGTGCGGACATTGTTGTACAGTCTGCGCATAAAACATTGCCAGCGATGACAATGGCTTCTTTTTTACATATTAAATCAACATTAGTAAGCGAGCAAAGGGTAAACCATTATTTACGTATGCTACAATCGAGTAGTCCGTCATATTTATTATTGGCATCCCTTGATGATGCGAGAAGTTATGTTGCGAATTACACGGAAATGGATTATGCGTATTTAATGGAAAAACGTCAGCAATTTATCGAATCGGTAACTGCATCAACGGAATTACAAATTGTAGAAGTTAATGATACATTAAAACTATTAATACGGGCACCTGGCTATACAGGCTTCCAATTAAAAGAAGCATTGGAGAAAATGCATGTTTACGTGGAATTAGCCGATGCTAATCAAGTGCTTATTATATTGCCGCTATTAAAGCACGGAGATAATTATTCATTTGCAGACTTGCGCATTCGAATGAAAGAAGCACTCATTCTCTTAAAAGATATGCCAGGCAATGCAGAAATGAATGAAGATAGGAATTTTGAAATGACGGCCATTACAAAACCGGAATATAGCTTTGGCGAAATAGAGCTGGCGGAAAAAGAATGGTTACCATATATGCGAGCGATCGGACGAATTGCTGCTTCTACTATTATTCCCTATCCACCAGGCATTCCATTACTTGTACTGGGCGAGAAAATCACAGTAGCAAAACTTAGTCAATTGGAGGAATTGCTTGCGATTGGGGCAATGTTTCAAGGGGAGCACCGTTTACAGGAAAAATTAATACAAGTCATAAAATAGATGCAGGGAGAATATAAAAATGCAAAGGAATTTTTTTATTACGTTTGAAGGCGGGGAAGGGGCCGGAAAAACGAGTGTGTTAAAAGCAATCGGCGAACGGCTGAAAGAAGGGCATATTGATGCCTTGCTGACACGTGAGCCGGGAGGAATTGAAATAGCCGAGAAAATCCGTGCGGTTATTTTGGATCCAGTCCATACGGAGATGCATGAACGTACAGAAGCATTATTGTATGCAGCGGCACGTGCCCAGCATTTTTATGAAAAAGTACTGCCTGCGCTTGAAGAAGGCAGGCATGTATTATGTGATCGATTCATTGATTCGTCATTAGCATACCAGGGCTATGCACGGGAAATTGGAGTAGATGATGTATTAGCCATTAATGAATTTGCTATAGGCAAGCGTCTTCCCGATGTGACGATTTTCTTTAATATTACCCCTGAAAAAGGGCTGGCCCGTATTCATGCGACTCGGAGTGATGAAATGAATCGATTAGATGTTGAGGGTTTGGCGTTCCATCAAAAAGTTTATGAAGGATACGAAGAGGCGATGAGACGTTATCCTGAACGTTTTAAAGTAATCAATGCCGATCAGCCTTTAGAGCAAGTCATCGAGGATGTATGGGGGATTTTAAATCCAATAATAGGGTAAAAGTAAATGAAGATAAGCCTTTGGCACATATCACAGATTTTCAAAGGGAAATGGGCAGGGGGAAGTCAGCTTAAAACTGTTCGTGTACTGCGATAACAGCTGACTGATTCACGGCATATATGCCTAACTCAAAAAAAATCTGGATGTAATTACGCTGAGGCGTAATTGAATTTATGATATAATAGAGGCACCAATTCAATGGAGGGGTGAGTACGGATGAAGTTAGTAGTAGCAGTAGTGCAAGATCAAGATAGCAACCGATTATCAAATGCATTAACAAAAAACAACTATCGTGCGACGAAATTAGCGAGTACGGGTGGATTTTTACGATCTGGAAACACGACATTTTTAATAGGCACGGATGATTCTCTGATCCCAAAGTTATTGGACATTATTCGTGAAAACTGTCGATCACGTGAGCAAATGGTTGCTCCTGTATCGCCAATGGGAGGTAACGCAGATTCCTATATCCCGTACCCTGTGGAAGTTGAAGTTGGAGGAGCAATTGTATTTGTTTTACCAATCGAACAATTCCATCATTTTTAATTTCTTTCAACAGATTGAAAGAAGTTAAAACCTCTGGCGGATATTACGGATTCGGGCATGTATTTTCGATGCGGGCAAAAAACCGAATTCGGATGCGATTATGCCGAGGCATAATTGACTTTTTGGAGGCGAATGGTAAATGAAAATTAATCAAGATCTCCGTGTGAATTTAAATGCGAATCGCAATGATCTGCGTCCAGCGAATCAAAACGGGAATCGCTTTGGGGATATGGTTGTAAAGCAAGGCTCGAAAATGCAATCAGAGCAACTCACGAGACTATTAGGTGATATTTCGTCAGCTGGAGACCGGGTGGCACGTTCACGCAATTTACGGGAGCTGGCACGCTTTAAAATGCTTATTAAGCGTTTTTTGCAGGAAGCCGTTGATTATGGTCTCGAGATGAAGCAATCACATACATGGAATCGTTTTGGTGAAGGGCGTCGCTTAAAAATTGTCGAAACAATTGACGAGCGGCTTGTCGAATTAGCCGAAGATATTTTAAATGAAGAAAAAGAGTCTATTGAGCTATTAGCGAAAATTGGCGAAATTAAAGGCCTTTTAATAAATCTTTATATGTAAAAAAAGCCCGTGTCTTTGTTGTGCACTAGACGCGGGCTTTTTCCAAGCAGAAGATTGTTTGAATTGTACATAGGACTCTTCAAATAAATAGAAGCAAGAAACGAAAAAGGTGAAGGAAATGACACGTACTATAGACGAGCTAACTAAACTGCAACCCGTAGTGATGAAGCAATTACAAACAATTGTAGAAAAAAATCGTTTAGCACATGCCTATATTTTTGAAGGTGAAAAAGGTACAGGCAAACGAGATGTCGTCTCTTTTTTTATGAAACTTCTCCTTTGCGGAAATTTGTCAAAAAATGTTCCATGTGAAACATGTCGAAATTGCAGACGTGTTCAATCGGGAAATCATCCGAATATTTGGCAAGTGGAGCCGGATGGGCAATTTATTAAAATTGACCAAGTACGGGATTTAGTTGCTGAAATGAAGATGACAGGCGTGGAGGAAGGCAAGAAAGTTTATGTGCTTCATCATGCAGATAAATTAAATGCTGCATCGGCAAATATGCTCTTGAAATTTTTGGAAGAGCCAGATGGACAAGTTGTAGCAATTTTATTAACGGAGCAAATCCAGTCCATTATCCCGACGATCCGTTCGCGTTGCCAGCATATTAAATTTGCAAAAGCACCGCGTACTGCATTGCTGGAAAAACTTGTAGAGCAACGTGTTACAAATTCAATGGCAGCTACGGCTAGCATGGTAACAAATGATATAGATACAGCTTTTGCACTTGCAAATGATGAGCAGTTTGTACTTGCACGAAAAACAGTGTTAAAATTAGTAGAGATCGTTCATCAAAATGTTCATGAAGCATTATTATTTATTCATGACGAATGGCTACCATTATTTAAGGAAAAGGAAGAGATGGAGCTAGCACTCGATTTGTTATTGTTTGCGTATCGTGATATTGTAGCGATTAAAGCAAATCAACAAGCAACGTGCACGTATCCCGATATGTATCAACGATTTAATGAGATGGCGCTCGTCTTGACATATGAAAAATTGTCTCGCCAAATGCAGTCTATATTGCATGCCCGTACAAATTTAAATCGTAATATGAATCGTACGTTATTGATGGAACAGCTAATGCTGAATCTTCAGGAGGGGTATACATTTGTATAATGTAGTCGGAGTTCGCTTTAAAAAAGCGGGTAAAATATATTATTTTGATCCAGCAGCATATATTTTGGAAGTTGGAGAATATGTCATCGTAGAAACTGCACGCGGTATCGAGTATGGCAAAGTAGTTGTGCCAATGCGTCAAGTCGGGGAAAATGACGTTGTTTTACCATTAAAGCAAGTTGTTCGCCCGGCCGATGAGCGTGATCGTTTCCAAGTGGAAGAAAACACAATCGAGTCAAAGCGCGCATTTGAATTAGCGAATACGAAAATAATCGAGCATTCGCTGGATATGAAGCTTGTCGATGTAGAATATACATTTGATCGCAATAAAATCATTTTCTATTTTACAGCAGAAGGGCGTGTCGATTTCCGGGAATTAGTAAAAGATTTAGCGAGCGTTTTCCGTACACGTATCGAACTTCGTCAAATAGGGGTTCGTGATGAAGCAAAATTGCTTGGAGGAATCGGACCTTGTGGTAGAATGCTTTGCTGTTCGACATTTTTGGGCGATTTTGAGCCTGTGTCGATTAAAATGGCGAAGGATCAAAACTTGTCGCTAAATCCGACAAAAATTTCAGGGCTATGCGGGCGTTTAATGTGTTGCTTGAAATATGAAAATGATGATTATGAAATTGCAAAAGAAGGTATGCCGGACATCGGTGATCTATCTATGACACCAGAAGGAGAAGGTAAAGTCGTCGGATTAAATGTGTTGGAGCGGCTTATCCAAGTATATTTGACGAAGCAAGAGCGTATGGTTGAATATACGCTTGAAGAGCTCATACAATATGAGAAAAATTTGATATAGATAGAAATTAATGGGGTGGCTTGAGTGAAGGACCGTAATTTTTTAGATACTGTTATGGAGTTCGAACAACAGCTTGAATCAATGCAGCAACAATTTAGTGCACTTAAGCAATTTGTTGCACATATGATGGAGGAGCATCAGACGCTTCAAACAGAAAACCTTCACCTACGTACGCGTTTAGAAGAATTATTAGCGAGCGAAGCTAATACAGGTAAACAAGCGGAAGAGCTGAAAAAGGAATCTGTAGATATTGGCGAAGGCTATGATAATTTGGCAAGGCTTTATAACGAAGGTTTCCATGTGTGCCATGTGCATTTCGGCAGCTCTCGCAAAGGTGAAGATTGTTTGTTCTGTCTATCATTTTTAAATAAACAAAATGGTTAAAGGAAAAGGCTGAATCTGCAAAAGTAGATATCAGTCTTTTGTTTAGCATGAGGGTTTATTGGAATAGTAAATATGTGGAGGATTACGTAGTGGAACAATTGTTAAAGGATGATGAGCGGCTGGATTATTTACTTGCGGAAGATTTACGAATTATTCAAAGCCCATCTGTTTTCTCTTTTTCTCTAGATGCAGTATTATTAGCGCGCTTCGTGCAAATTCCGAAAAATAGAGGACATATTGTAGATCTTTGTTCAGGAAATGGGGTTATTCCACTATTTTTGAGTGCCCGAACGAACGCAAAGATTACAGGTGTGGAAATACAGCCGAGACTGCATGACATGGCAACACGCAGTATTGTGTACAATAATTTATCGCAACAAATTGACATGCAGCTTGGTGATGTCAAAGATGCACCTAAAACATTAGGTATCGAAAAATACGATGTGGTTACATGCAATCCTCCTTACTTTTTAGCGCATGAATTAAGTGAAAAAAATACGAGTGAACATTATGCCATTGCAAGGCATGAACTATATTTAACACTTGATGAGGCGATAGAAGCAGCAAGCCGTTTATTAAAACAGGGAGGAAAGACGGCATTTGTGCATCGGCCAGGAAGACTTTTGGATATTGTAAGTGCAATGCGAGCGAATCGCTTGGAACCAAAGCGCATTCAGTTTGTGTATCCGAAACGGGGAAAAGAAGCAAATACGCTGTTGATTGAGGCGATTAAAGATGGCAAGCCGGATTTGAAAATATTGCCTCCATTGTACGTATATGAGGATAACAATGAATATACGCCAGAAGTGAGGGCACTTTTATATGGAGAAGGAAACTAAACATTACTTTTATGTGCTGGAATGCAGTGATGCAACGTTTTATGCAGGCTATACGAATAATTTGGAAAAGCGCATTGCGACACATAATGCAGGAAAAGGCGCAAAGTATACAAGAGCAAGAGGTCCCGTAAAATGCATTTACTTTGAAACTTTTGAAACAAAGCAACAGGCGATGTCCGCGGAATATGCATTTAAACAATTGAATCGCACAAAAAAAATTGAGTATATAAGGAGTGCTGCATATGAAATCACAGAAAAGTAGCCAGCATGAGCAAGGAAGCTGCCTGTACTTAGTAGCTACACCGATTGGCAATTTAGAAGATATGACACTGCGTGCACTGCGTATTTTAAAAGAAGTGGATATTATTGCTGCGGAAGATACGCGCAATACGAAAAAGCTGTGCAATTATTTCGATATACAAACACCGCTAATCAGTTATCATGAACATAATATTGAAGTTGGCGGGGAGAAGTTGCTTGGCTATTTACGGGAGGGGAAATCGATTGCCTTAGTAAGTGATGCAGGTTTGCCATGTATTTCGGATCCGGGCGCGGATATTGTCGTAAAAGCAATTGCAGAAGATTTTGCGGTTGTGCCGGTTCCGGGAGCCAATGCAGCATTAACCGCTCTGATTGCTTCTGGCTTAAACCCACAGCCATTTTATTTCTTTGGTTTTTTAAAGCGAAATAAAAAGGAACGCCGTGAGCAGCTTGGAAAATTGGCGAAGCGCGAGGAAACGCTTGTATTTTACGAGGCACCACACCGTCTTAAGGACACATTAAAAGATCTACAGCTTGTATTAGGTGATCGTAAAATTACATTAGCACGGGAATTAACAAAAAAATTTGAAGAATTTTTACGCGGAACAGTAGAAAAGGCAATCAACTGGACAGCTGAAAATGAAATCCGTGGCGAATTTTGTATTATACTTGAAGGTAATCAGTTAGGTGATGTAGAAGAAGAAGCTTTTGACTGGTCCTCGATGACATTACAGCAGCATGTGGATTATACAATGGAAGAAATGAATACTAATTCAAAGGAAGCAATCAAGGAAGTCGCTAAATTGCGCGGTCTTTCGAAAAGAGATGTGTACAATGAGTACCACCGAGGGCCTTAAGAAAAGGCGAGTGATGGAAAAAGGTTGGATAAAAATGTATGATTTACTCAGAATCACTTGCGCAAACTATAATACATGTTATGATGTAAATAATATAAATAATATAAATAATAGCACTAGGGGCGCCCATTGGCTGAGAAGAACCCTTTGAACCGGATCTAGTTAGGACTAGCGTAGGGAAGTGAGGCATGTTGATAGGATAGATACGTGTACATTCCCCCGCTCTCTAAAAAGAGTGGGGTTTTAATTTTTATGGACAAGAAAGGTATAATCAGTTCACTGTAATTACCATAAGAGAAAAACATCATTTTCCATGAATTGTGTTTTCAAATAAGAAAAATTAAATATGTAATTAAACTCTAGGGGCGCCATTGGCTGAGAAGAACCCTTTGAACCGGATCTAGTTAGGACTAGCGTAGGGAAGTAGTTTCGATTGTATGTGTATACAACTTATGCAACGAAACCATTTCCTATTTAAGGAAGTGGTTTTTTTATTTTTCAGGAAAGTGCTTGTTATAAAAAAGGAGGAACTAGAAATGAAAGTGAAAACAGAAAAATTTACAGACCGACTTTTTAGAAATGTACAACCTATTTGGGAGGCAAATCATAGCCACCCATTTGTACAGGAACTTGGTAAAGGGACATTGGATAAGGAAAAGTTTATCCAATACATGAAGCAAGATTATGTGTATTTAATTGATTACGCGAAGCTATTTGCCATTGCATCTGTCAAATCTACAAATCTCGATATGATGGGGAAATTTGCTGCGATACTAAACGACACGCTTCATTTTGAAATGAAGCTACATCGCCAATTTGCAGCTGAATTTGGAATTACGTCAGAAGAATTGGAGGAAACAAAACCAACCCCTGCAAATTTAGCGTATACGAATTATATGTTAAATGCTGCGCAAAGTGGTAGCTTAGCGGATGTAGTAGCCTGCCTCTTACCTTGTGCATGGGATTATTGGGAGATTGGCAAGCTGCTAAGGGCGCAGTATGGACACGATTTATCGAATAATCCTTATGCCAAGTGGATAGAAACATACGATTCAGAGGAATTCGGCAACGGTGCAAAATGGTTGATTGACGTGATGAACGAATTAGCAGAGGGAAAACCAGAACGAGAGCTAGTCCAATTAGAAAAGCATTTCCAAATTACGTCAAAGTACGAGTATTTATTCTGGGATATGAACTATCACATACAGGATTGGCCGATTTAGTTTGTTTGAGAAGGTGATAAAGAAATGGTAGTTAGCTTACAAAATGTGACCTATGTTATTGAGGAACATGCCTCACCTGTAATCTCTAAATTAAATATGGAAATTAAACAGGGGGAATTCGTATCAATCATCGGCAGAAGTGGTACAGGAAAAAGCACGATTTTTAAATTGATAACCGGGCTACTCACGCCAAATGAAGGGCGTATTGTGATTCATAATCGTCTAGCAGCCCCAGGTGATGTGGGCTTTATGCCACAAAAAGATTTGCTACTGCCATGGCGTACTATCCTACAAAATGTCATGATCGCAACAGAAATTCAGAAGGATGTTACGCTAACAATAGAGGAAGCGATTGTCTGGATTAAGCGGGTTGGTTTAAAAGATTACGTATATGCCTATCCGAAAGAACTATCCGGTGGAATGAGACAACGTGCAGCTTTTTTAAGAGCACTCCCCCTCTGTTAGGATAGATGTCGTACCGAGCTAACGTGATATGATTAAGTAAAATACACGGAGGTCGAGACGAATG
>NZ_JBQCJW010000053.1:0-10439 GCF_051967575.1 Solibacillus silvestris | reverse complement strand
TATTAACTGCCAGAACAAAAATAAACAGGGAATAATCGATCGGCTTTGTGTTAGATTCTAAAGTTCAATTTATATAGTAAGATTTTCTGTATAGACTGTCTTTAAAAAATGTTCTTCATCTTCCCAATATAGAGCATCTCCGTAAATTTTTTTCACATTAATATCAATATTCAAATTATTATTACTTTCTATCTTGTGAATAATATCTGTTACGTCATAGGGGTTAACAACTATTCCTAAATCATTTTGAAATACATAATCTCCAAGTTTTGTATTTTCTGATACTATAACTTTCTTTTTAAAAGCCATAGACTCGAAAAATTTATTACTTATAGCATATTTCACATTAATATCTTTAGATGGGTATGCTGCCCAAATATAGTCACATAAATAATAAATGTCTTCTATTTCATTAATATCGTATCTACCAGTAAATAATACTCTTCCATCTAAACCGTTGTTTTCTACATATTTTTTTAAAGCATATAAATCCGGTCCCTCTCCAGCTATCAATACTTTAATTTGCTTATTATCTTTAATAGCCTCTATTAGATTTATTAACAAATCAATATACCTAACAGTACCAATAAAACCTATAACTTTGGATCCACTTAGATTTTTAAATAAATCTTCATTTAAAAAGTGCTTATCCATAAAATTTATATTCTTCTTAGATGGCTTGTTATTAATTACAATTTTGTTTAAATGACTAAAAAAACTACTTTTTTTATAATATTCTTCAAAAAATGGCGAAGCCAATATAATAGCTGGCTTTTTAATAGCTAAAAATAAAAACTCAATTTTTTCTCTGAAGAAATTAAAATATTTATTTCTAAAAAATTTTATATCATATACTTCATAAATTAATTTCCCTTTAAATTTAATAAAAGTCGATACTAAGAACATTTCCAAATCAATAGCATGAATAAAGTGGGGTTTATACATTTTAGCAAATTTACTAAACTCCCAATAGAATTCAATTAAATATAAAGCTTTATTTAACCTATTCCCATAAGAAATTTCCCTATTTACAGTAGTTATATTTTTATTATTATTTTCTGCATTTCCACGGTTCCAAGAAAAAATTTTCACCTCTGCGTGTGGTGCTTGTTTTAAAATGGAATCCTTCATTTTTAAAACTCTTGGAGATACAGGAAAGTGATCACATACGATTAATACTTTCATCATAACCCACTTCCAATTTACCATCTAAAAGCATACTTATTGCTTCTTCGATTTTTTTATAACTGTTTTTTCTATCAAAGCTCTCTTCTGCAAATTCCCTTGCATTTTTAGAAAACTCTAGTCTCTTCTCTTGATCTATTATAAGATTTTCGATTTTTTCAAATAAATCTTCTATTTCTTCTGATTTATAATTAAGCCCTAATTGTTTCTCCTCAACTAATTTAACAATTTCACTTTCTTCACACGAATTTAATATCGGTAAACCTGCTGCAAGGTAGTCTCCTAGCTTATTTGTAATAGTTGCTTTAGATGAACCTATTATAGCATTTAAAGCAACATCTGATTGTTTTAAATAACTAAGCATTTCTTCATATGGCAAATAACCTTTAAAAAATACTTGACTATTTAATAGACCTTCTCTAACAGCAATATTCTTTAATCTATCAAAATCCGGTCCATCACCTAAAATGTTTAAGATAATATTTGAATTAAACATTTTAATAGCTTTAATCGCAGTTTCAATATCATAACTGTGACTTAGCGTACCAATATAAGTTATCCAAAAGTCCCCATTGTTTTTCATTATTTTCCCATTTAGTTCCATATTATCAAAGGTATTTAAATCTGAACCTATATATATATATTTAAAAAATTGACTCCTTGAATTTAAAACTCTAGCTCGATTCATATAAGTTTTAGAAACAGCGATAATACCATCTACAGATTTGTAAATATTATTAGCAAACCATGTCAAAGGGGCCAAAGGCAATTTATAATACCACTTCTTAATATCCACTGCTGCTGAAATAGATTCTGGCCATGTATCTTGGACATCAAGAACTATAGGTATATTATGATTTTTAGCATATTTACTAGCTACATTAGCCGCAGTCATAGTTGGATAAGCGACGTATAACAAATCAGGCTTATTATTTTTATTATTCATCCACTGTCCTAATTGCTTAGAAAATTGTTTATGACTTAATATTCTACTTAGTGATACATTTTTTTTATAGCCTTTTTCATATAAAAGTACTGTTTTAAAAGGATATTTTAAAGTTTCACTTATAATATGGCTTTTTTGAAAATGACTAAATTGGCTTGTAATTAGTGTAATATTATACCCTTCTTCCGTTAATAGATTGGCAAGGTAGGTAAATCTATTTCTAAAATTATTTTCTTCAATACCTGTAAAAGGAGCTATAATCCAAATTTCCTTCATACTTACTTCTCCCTCTATCAATGTTAATTGTATAATAGCTTGTTCCATTTTTTTAGTGTCAGAATGTTTTAACATTACAGCTTTCAATATTTTTTGAGTATTTTAATTCCCCTAAAATTCCTTTGAACGCTTCACTAACTGATAAACCATTTACTGATTATGATTTCATTAATTCAACACTGTATATAGATGCACTTTTAAATTTCTATATGGCTATGATAACTACCCCTTACAAGAATCTAAGCGTCTGTTTCAAATGCTCTTTTAGGAAGTCATGGCTGTTTAAATACAGCCGCATAGGGAAAATAATGCCGGCTTCTCCATATATCCTCTCCTATAGAGGCAATTTTTAGTGTTTGTTGTATTTATTATCCTAAAATCCGGATTAAAGGCATTATGATACGGAGCAGGAAGGCGCGAAGTTTTGTCTCGCTCGTTGGACATACATTAAGCCCTTAATGCTGGCGGTAAAGCAGTAAATATGAGTCCTGCTAGTGATGCAACCGACCTCTGATAACAAATAGAAATTGAATGGCTCCTCTTTGTAAACGTGCGATTCAACTTTTTAGTTGATATTAAAGTGTCTTACAGGAAGTCTTTTCAAATTCAAGTACCCGAAAACCCTTCTAAGAGAAATGTTCCTTGGTTTTTAATTTTTTTATTTCATTAAGAAATATTTCTACATGTTTTCGTGGCATATATTTTAAACTATCTCTTCTAACTTGCTCTCTTTTGTTCAATACTAATCCTGGTCTATTTTTTAGATCGTAATATATTTCATTCAAAATTTCTTGAAACTTAGATATATTGCCTTCTGGGACCAACCAAGAGTTAGTTTCATTTAAAACTTGATTATGCACATCATTATCCCAAGCAATAATTACCTTTCCGGCAGACATAGCTTCTAATAAACTATGAGATAAGCCTCCTGCCATGCTAGATACATTTAAAAAGACATAAATATCAGCACTTAAAAATATATTATCTAAATCTTGCTGAGAATAACTTCCTTTATAATATAGGGTATCAATTTTTTTTACATTTTCACAATTACCATATGCTATGAACTCGAATAAATGGTGGTTACACCTTGATATTTCTTCAAAATAATTAAATCCTTTGGTAATATGTAATCGCCCTGCATAAACTATAGGTTCCTTTAATCGGTTAGATATTATATTTATTGGAATATGAAGGAAGTCTCTGGATATTACATTTGGAATCGCAACTATACTATCAGTCTTGTTAGGGAATTTTTTTTTATAAAACTTCTCTGTATCATAGCCATTTGTTACTAATAATGAACTGCTATTTATAATAGAATTTTCCAAAAATGTAGCAACTAAAGTTTTCATTTTATTAGATTGTTGTGCAAACTCTCCTACACTTTTACTTCTTACCCATACCACTTTATTTGCTTTTCTATAATATAAGTTAATTAAATTTAAATACATATTAATAAAACCATTCATTATTGAGCCTACATAAATGAAACAGTCTTCGTTTCCAATCTTATTAGATTTGAAAATTCTTGCAACTTTTTGTGAATATTTCAGATAATTCTTCAAAAAATGATTACTTTTTGAATCACCTAAATTAATTGGATGTAAAAATAAGTTTTTAGATTCCCAAGAATAAAATACTTTTTCTGACTTTTCTTCTTGACTATCAACATAATATAGATGAATTTCAAATTCATTACTTTCTAACAATATAGGGAAGAAATAACTAGCCCAAGTCTCAACTCCTCCAAAATTTTTAATCAAATTACTGTTAAATAAAAAATGTAACCTATGCATAATAATCCTTTCCTTTTACTCCGTTATAGGTAATCTCCCTACTTTTTCCAAAAAATTATAAAATTCATCTATAAGCTCTATATCAGTATACTGTTCAAAAATTGTCACAAATCTAATTTGATAGTGTGAAATTTCTACTGTATCTAATACAGCAATAGATATATACATAGCTATAAAATAAATAACGAAAACAAAGCTTAATTGTGTCTTATTAAACTTTTTCACCTGAGATACTAAGCAAACAAAAAAAATAATCTCAAAAATTTTGAAAAAAGCAGAAAACCTAATGAAAGCACCTAACTGCATGCTTAATCCATATAATGTTAAAAATATTAATTGGCCATTAATTATTAAATAATATAAATTATTTTTAATTTTATCCAAATTATATAAGAAGAAAAATGTACAAATGATTAAAAAATAATATTTAAGTATATGGAGAAAACTAAGTCCGACTATATATGGGGTCCCTAAGTAATCATTGACGATACCAATAAAACTAAAATACGGTAGCAAGATGTTCAAATTTATAAATGGTAAAATAACTAAAATTAAAACAAATAATAAAGATCCGTATTTATTTTTAATCAGTTTATCTAATCTTATAAATAGTAAAGGTACTACAAACATAATACTTTTATGAAATAACGCACCTATAATAATTAAACCTATTGATTTAAAATACTTTTTATAAAAAAAATAATAATAAGCATTAATAAAAAAACTAATCGCTATCCATTGTCTTATTTGCGATGTTTCGGCAAAATATATTTCTGATAAACAATAAATAAAAAGAATCCATGTTGCATTTTTACCAAATTTACAAATAAATTTATAAAAATTCACTTGTGTTAAAAAATACAATAAAAATGTAAGTAAACTAAAGCTTAATTCATAATTTGAAAATAGGTTTTGTAATGTCCTGTATCCCAATTCAGTTCCTTGGAAATCATAAATATAATACATCAAATAGTTCCCATAATCTGTCCCAACCATCCATCTTTGTCCAAATACAAAAATAGAATATAAAAAAGTAGCACCAATAAAAAATTTCTCATTTTTTAAAAATACTTTCGAGAAAACAAATAAAAATACTATTACTATAAAGTGTACTATAAAAATCATTACTATTCTCCTGATTCATCTTCTAATTGTTTTAAAACTCAAGATAATAGCTTAGTCTTGATTTTTTAATAATTGTTCAGTAGCTACTTTTTTATATTCTTTAGCTGGTGATCCTAAAACCAACATCTCAGCAGCGACATCCTTAGATACTAAACTACCCGCAGCAACTGTTCCATCTTCATGAATTGTTTTACCAGGTAAAATGGTAGAGTTTGCTCCAATACGTCCACCTGTTTTAACTGTAACCCCTTTAAATTTATCTAAACGTTCTTTACTACGAGCCATATAATTATCGTTTGTTGTTACAACACCTGGTGCTATAAATACATAGTCTCCTAGCTCTGAATAAGCTGTAATATAGCAATTCGTTTCTAACTTACAACGCATTCCCACTTTACAATCATTTTCAACAGATACACCGCGCCCGATAATTGTTTTTTCACCAATCGTTACCCGTTCGCGCACCGTCGCCAAATCTGCGATAAATACATCATCTGCAACTTTTACATTTGCATAAATTATGGACGAGGTTCCCACAGTTACTCCATTACCTATCACAGCAGGCGGTAATTTTTTCACTTCTGGTAAAATCGACGCTTTTGCACGTGTAGGCTGCTTTCCAATGACTACATTGTCTTGAATAAAGACATTACTACCTATTATCGTTCCTTCATAAACGACAACATTATTACCAATCACCACATGTTCACCGAAAGTTACATTTTCACCTATAACTACATTGTTTCCTTGTTGTAAATTCATCTGAATTCCTCCATCTTAATTTATAAAATTTTATAATTCCATTATCCCCAGATAGTAAACTATGCTTTTTTGAACATTATTTTCATCATTTAATTGTATCTTTACTTGCAAGGCAATACAACAACAATGAATAAAAGAAATGCGTCATTTATACAAATGACGCATTTCTTCGAATTATCGATTATAAAACTCCTCAATCTTAGCTATAACATAATCCTGTTGTTGTTTCTTCATTTCTGGGAACATCGGTAAAGAAAGTGCTTCCTTAGCTGCTTTTTCAGCCAACGGTAAATCGCCTTCCTTATAACCCAGATTTGAAAATACAGGTTGTAAATGTAATGGTACCGGGTAATACACCATTGACGAAACACCCTGCTCTTTTAAATACGCCTGTAGCTCGTCGCGCTTCTCGACACGAATTGTATACTGGTGAAATACATGATAATATCCTTCTAATACTATTGGTGTCGTTACATACGCTCCCACTTTTTCATTCAACCGCTTAGTATAATAGGAAGCATGTTCCCGACGTTGTGCTGTCCACTGTTTTAAATGTGGGAATTTAACATTTAATACTGCTGCCTGTAATTCGTCTAAACGACTGTTATACCCTAGTACATGATGATAATATTTTGGCTTGCTGCCATGCACACGGATAATACGTGCATTTTCAGCTAACGTATCATCATTAGTTACAATCATACCACCATCACCGTATGCCCCTAGGTTTTTCGTTGGGAAGAAACTATATGTTGCCGCGGTACCCAATTCACCCACTATCTTACCGTTCTGCTCTGCACCAATTGCTTGTGCCGCATCTTCAATCAACACTATCTTATGCTTTACAGCGATTTCCTTTAAAGCTTCCATATCGGCCATTTGACCGTATAAATGAACAGCAATTATAGCCTTTGTCTTATCAGTAATCGCTGCTTCTACTAACTTAGGATCAATATTGTACGATACTGGATCAATATCTACAAATACCGGTGTCGCATTCGCACGCGCAATCGCCCCACCTGTCGCAAAGAACGTAAACGTTGTCGTAATGACCTCATCGCCAGCACCTACACCCACTGCTTCCAAAGCGATATGAATCGCATCCGAACCATTCGCCACACCGATGCCATGTTCCACCTTACTAAACGCCGCCACGTCTGCTTCAAGTTTCTTCACATTACTACCTAAAATAAACTGCGACGAAGACATGACCTTATCTAACTCTGTCAATACTTCCCCTTTAATCGAAGCATACTGCTCCGCCAAATCAAGCATAGGGATTTTCATAAATAACAGTCCTTTCGACTTCTAAATTTTAACGTTAAATTTCTTGATCCATTCTCCAAAACTTATAACTCGCCAAATATAAAATGAGAAATTTTCTTGACCAGCAATCATTGCCTCTGCCTTTATAACCACATCTTCCTTCAAAACGCCCTTGGATAATGCAACTGCCTCTTTTACCTTTTTTAAAAACATCTCAGCGGACTCCCCCTTTATCCAAACCTCTTCTGGAGTCACAAAACCTAATTTATCCATTCTCATTCGAATTTCCTCGGGTAAAATATCCTTCATACCCTCTCTTAATACCTTTTTTGTTATTCCATCAGAAAGCTTAAAAGAATCCGGTAAACCTAAAATAAATTCGACTAAACGATAATCGAGGAAGGGTAACCTAGATTCAACCGTATGTGCCATTGAATCCCTATCCTCCCAGTGCAATAACATAGGTAAGTTTGTACGAGTCAGTTGAGCTATAGACATTTGTCGAATACTCGATGCTTTCGAGCCAAATTCAACAAATGGGTCTGCTTCAACAGCACCTAGCCTCTCCATATCAAGCCATGTCGGAGATTTATTTACCTTTATTAGCTTTTGCCGAATAACTTCAGGTAACATTGCATTAGCGATTTGCTTTATAGCAAACACTTTACTATATCCATGAATTTCCTTAGAGTCGTTAATTTCCTTTAATAACGTCACTATATCAAGTGATTTCAATAGACTAGTAAATCTCGGGCTAAAATAACCATGATAACCTGCTAATTGTTCATCTGCCCCTTGTCCATCTAGCACTACTTTGACCTTTTGTTCTGCAGCTAACTTAAATACTTCCCACTGTGCGTATACACTAGTCGAGCCAAAAGGTTCATCTTGATGCCATGTCAAGTCTTCTAACTGTGGAAATAAATTATTCAATTCTGGATATGTGTAATGCGCTTCAATGTCGCGACTTTGAACTACTTTATCAATAAAATATCGTTCATCATATTTCTTTTCATGAGAGCAAGCCGAAAATGTTTTTTGTAATTCTTTTTTATCCAGCTCGTCTAATAAATCATTCGCTACACAAACTATAGATGAAGAATCTAGACCACCAGATAAACACGAACCCACTGCAACATCAGCTCGTAAGCGCAATTTAATCGAGTCCGTAAATAACTGTCTAAATTTTTCTGCGATGTCATCAATTGTCCCTCTCGATAATCGTGGTTTCAAAGTATACCACTGATAAATATTGAGCGACTTTTCTTTGAACAGATTATTATTTTCCAATTCTATTACTACAGCTTCCCCACCACGAATTTGAAAAACATTTTCAAAAAGTGTTTCATCCGTATGATTTGTTAAACTCCAATTCAAAAAATCATATGCTCTTTGTCCGTTTAACGACGCTTCCCAGCCTGGTAAAACTGTAAACTGTTTAATCTCTGACGCAAACGCTAACATTCCCTCAGGTGAATACCAATAATATAACGGCTTTACACCAAATCGATCGCGAGCTGCAAAGAATTTATTTTCAAGTCGATCAAAAATGACAAACGACCACATTCCATTAAAACGATTTAAACAATTTTTTCCCCATTCAGCGTACGCAGCTAAAATGACTTCTGTATCAGAATTCGATTGGAACTGGTACCCTTTTACTTCTAATTCATCACGTAATTCTAAATAATTATAAACTTCACCATTATAAGTAATCCAGTATCTTTCATCTAAATAACTCATTGGTTGATGACCTGCACTCGATAAATCAATAATTGATAATCGACGATGCCCAAACCACAAATGCCCATCTAAAAAACTTTCATGTCCTTCACCATCAGGCCCTCGATGTTTAATCAAATCTGTCATCTGTTTTATTAAGTAATTCTCCAAACTCTTAGTTGAATAAATCGCTGCTATTCCACACATATAATACTCCTAATTATAAAATTTTCGCCTTATTCAATACTATTTTCAATTCGTTTCGACTAAATAATACCATCATTAATATTAGATTTACTAATAAGTAACTAATAATTTTTACAATTAAGCTTTCAAGGTACAAGGCCATAATCAGACAAGTGATGATAATAGCTAGCGTAGCTAATAATCTATTAAATTGAAATGGTATTTTATAAAACTTTTGACTGTTATACATATACATCATAAATAATATTAGATTGCTTATGAACAGCGCAAGAGCTACTCCATAAACACCTATTATCTGTAATAACGCTATGCTCAACATCAGATTGACAATAACTGTTAAAAAATTTATAAATAAAATTCTTTTCGTTTTATTTGCAATAGCCATACCAGGTGTAAATATGTAAATATTAGAAAGTATGGTAGCAAAAGTTAGAGGTCCTATTAATAAAGTCGCTTCAAAATATTCTGGTTGTGTAAAGAGAACTAATATTTCATGTGAGAATATGGATACTCCTGAACCTAAAATAATAATAATAAACAAAAAAACTCTAAACAGTTTTTCTATCGCCTGAGGTGTACTAGCTTTTTTATATTCAGCATAAATAAGAGGTGTTAAGGATGCTTGGAACCCAATAAGGACAAGACTGATAACCGAAGCAAATCTATAAGCAACCGCATATAACCCTACATAACCTAAACCCAACTGGTTTTTTATTATTAATCTATCTAGATATAAATTCAAAAAAACAGCTATACTAGAAGGGACTAAAGGCAAAGAAAATTTAATCATCTTAATTAAAAATTCTTTTTCAAAAAATAACTTATAAAATGTTCTTGATTTTAAGTAAGCAAAAATTCCACCTACAACATTACCACTAATCATACCAACTAGTACACCTATGACACCATAATCATAGATAACTATACATACTACCGTTGTGAAAATAGTAGTTAAAGAATTAATAACATTTGCTGTCGCATTTTCTCTAACTTGTAAATTCCATCTTAATTGATTTTGAACAAAATAAAACATACCATTTACGAAAATTAATACAGTAATTAATATATATATTAGGCTTTGATTTTCTATCTGACTAGAAAATATAAATGGAGAAATCCATTTTTCAAATAGAATAAACACAATGGTAAAT